>JBNLDE010000060.1:0-11925 GCA_050304175.1 Zhengella sp.
ACCACAGGGTGTAGTGCTCGAACCAGGCGATCTCTTTCATGATCCCGGTCGCGGCCGGCTGAAACTTGGTCTGCCACGGCATGGGCTGGTCGGCATGGGCGACCGCGCCGAAAAAGCCCGCAAAGGCACCAAGGCTGGAAAGAATTCTCTTCATATCCCCTATCTCTCCCGAATCGGCCGCCAGGGCCTTAACGTTTCTCTGCACGAGACATATCTCGGCATATTGACCGCTGTTAAAATCACACTCTTGCCCCTACCGCAAGAAAGCGTTCGGGGAAATCCATGCGGCAAATTTGCGCGCGCTCAATAGCCGCGCGGGCCAACACAAGCAGGATACCACCGCGGGGGCGGAGGAACCGGCCAGGTCCACTATATCCGACTATCGGCCGAAAGGCCGCATTTCAGTCCAAATCCGAACGCATTGAGTGGCCAAAGGCCCGCGCCGCGCATCGGCTCTTTGCATTTTGCCGCCGGCAACGCAATGTGGGCTTGAAGTGATTCGCCATGGAGCCCCCATGTTTTCCGTTGCCCATCGCCTGTTTACCGCCGCCTTCCTTGCGATTGCCCTCGCAAGCGTTCCCCATGCTGCGATAGCGCAGCAAAATGGCATTGTTCGGTCGACTCACGGCGCCTGGAAAATGATCTGCGACAAACCGGCGGGCGCCGCGACGGAGCAATGCGCCCTGATCCAGAATGTCGTTGCTGAAGACCGCCCCGACATGGGCCTCTCGGTTGTCGTGCTCCGCACGGCCGACCGCAAGGCAGAAATCCTGCGGGTGCTGGTGCCGTTGGGTGTCCTGTTGCCGAATGGTCTCGGCCTCTATGTCGACGGCAAGGATATTGGAAAGGCCTATTTCGCCAAGTGCTTCCAGGACGGATGTTACGCGGAAGTCATCCTTGAAGACCCCTTACTCTCGACATTGAAGAGCGGAGAATCGGCGACCTTCATCGTGTTTCAAACCCCCGAAGAAGGCATCGGCATTCCGGTCGATCTGTCCGGCTTTTCGGAAGGCTTCGCCGCCCTGCCCTGATTTCGTCCCACCTGAACCGGTGACAGGCGGCCGTACGTTTCCTATATGCGTTGGGACACTCCGGGGAGCCTGACGTGACCGTAAAACTGATCGATCGTTTCGACATTTCCGAAGCCGAAGTTAAAACCATCACAGCCGACGCGTTGTCAGGCAGCGACGACGGCGAACTGTTCATGGAATACCGTGAAGGTGAATCGCTCGTCTTCGATAATGGCCGGTTGAAGACCGGCAATTTCAACACCGAACTCGGATTTGGCCTGCGGGCGGTCGCGGGCGAAGCGACCGGCTTTGCCCACGCCAGCGAACTTTCGGCCAATGCGCTACGCCACGCGGCCGACGCGGTCAGCGCCGTCAAGTTGGGCCATGCCGGCTCGCTGGACGCCGCGCCTGCCGGAACCAACAAGCGGCTCTATGGCGACGAAAATCCGATTGCCGAACCGGTATTTGGCGAAAAGGCGGTTCTGCTGCAGTCTGTCGATACTTGGCTGCGCGAAAAGGATCCGCGCGTACGCCAGGTCACTGCATCGCTTGCCGCGTCATGGCAGCATGTGGAAATACTGCGGGGTGACGGCCAGCTTGTGCGCGACATCCGTCCGCTGGTCCGCCTCAACATTTCTGTGGTTGTCGGCGACGGCGAACGCCAGGAGTCAGGTTCCCACGGCATCGGCGGCCGCAGGGGTTTCGAAGAATTTCTCGCCGAAGGCAGTTGGCAGGACGCCGCTTCGGAAGCACTGCGACAGGCGTTGGTAAATCTTGAAGCCAGGCCCGCACCGGCCGGTACATTCGATGTCGTGCTCGGCAATGGCTGGCCCGGTGTGATGCTGCACGAAGCGGTCGGCCACGGTCTGGAGGGCGACTTCAACCGCAAGAGGACCTCGGCCTTCTCCGGCCTGATGGGGGAACAGGTGGCTGCGAAAGGCGTGACCGTTATCGACGACGGGACGATCCCGGAACGCCGCGGCTCCCTCACGGTCGACGACGAAGGGACCCCGTCCGGCCACAATGTCCTGATCGAAGATGGCAAACTCGTCGGCTATATGCAGGACCGGCAGAACGCCCGGTTGATGGGCATGAGGCCGACGGGCAATGGCCGTCGCGAATCCTACGCGCACCAACCGATGCCGCGTATGACAAATACGTTCATGGCGGGCGGCGATACCGATCCGGCGGAAATTATCGCCTCGGTGAAGAAGGGCATATACGCCGTCTCATTTGGCGGTGGACAGGTCGATATAACCTCCGGCAAGTTCGTGTTCGGCTGCACCGAGGCCTACATGATCGAGGACGGCAAGGTCACGCATCCGATCAAGGGCGCCATGTTGATCGGAAACGGGCCCGAGGCGATGAAACGCATAACAATGGTCGGTAATGATCCTGCGCTCGACACCGGTATCGGCATGTGCGGCAAGGCCGGACAGGGTGTGCCGGTCGGCGTTGGCCAGCCCCATTTGCGGATGGACGCCATGACCGTGGGCGGCACAGAGGGTTGAGATGAAATCCGGTTGCGGACAGGATCGGTAAAACCGTCGGCAAACGGATACGCACATGCCCCCCTCCTCCATCGTCATCCTCACCGGCGCGGGCATTTCGGCCGAAAGCGGGCTGTCGACATTCCGCGACAAGGACGGCATCTGGTCAAAAGTCGATGTCAACGACGTCGCGACGCCCGAGGGTTTTACGCGCAATCCTGACCTGGTACACGATTTCTACAACCAGCGCCGGGCAAACATGGCGGCGGTCGGTCCCAATCCTGCGCATTTCGCACTGGCGAAGCTGGAAGAGGCGTTCCGCGGCGAATTTCTGCTCGTGACCCAGAATATCGATGATCTGCACGAGCGCGCGGGATCGAAGAATATCGTCCATATGCATGGCCAATTGAACAAAATTCTGTGCGCCAATTGCGGCTACCGCGGCGATGCCAATGGAGACCTGTCGCGCGAAACAGTCTGCCCGGCCTGCCGCACGAAAGGGTTCATGCGGCCCGACGTGGTCTGGTTCGGCGAGATGCCCTATCACATGGAACTTATCTACGCCGCACTCAATGATTGCGACCTGTTCGTGTCCATCGGCACCAGCGGCAATGTTTATCCCGCCGCCCAATTCGTGCAGGAAGCCGGACGGGCGGGCGCCCACACGATCGAGCTCAATCTGGAGCCCTCACTCGGTATCGATGATTTCGAACGGGCCATTCATGGCAAGGCCGCGGAGATCGTGCCGATATGGGTGGATGAACTCCTCGCAAGCATGAGCGCCTAGCGTCGCTTTTTCGGCTTCTCCAGCAGGGCGACGGCTTCGACGTGCGGCGACCAGAGAAATTGATCAACCGGCAGCACGGACTTCACGTGGTATCCCCCGGCGAGGAGAATCTCCAGATCGCGTGCCAAGGTCACCGGATTGCACGAGACGGCCGCGACCTTCGGTACATCGGATTTCGCCAAATGCCGGCATTGCGCTTCCGCACCGGCGCGCGGCGGGTCAAACACGATGGCGTCCAGTCCAATCAATTCGCGCGGCAGAAGAGGCAACTGGAACAGGTCGCGGCGTTGCGCGGTTACGCGCTTCAGCCCGGGTGTCCCCCGGTATCCGCGATCAAGCGCCGCGACGCTCGGTGCATCGCTTTCGAATGCCAGGACTTCGGTGCGGCGGGCAAGCCTGAGCGCAAACGTTCCGCAGCCGGCGAACAAGTCGGCGGTGCGTTTGGCCTTGCCGACATGAGCGAGCACCCGTTCGGCCATGACCTGTTCGGCCTGGGCTACGGCCTGCAGGAATGCGCCCGGCGGCGGCACAACGGCGGCACCGTCGAACAGGATCTGTGGTTTCACGGGCTCGACAATGATTTCTCCGCCAACGCTGACGCGCGCCAGCCCGGTATGCATCGCAAAGCGAACAACGCCTTTTCGCGCCGCTTCCGACAATTTTCCGCTGTCGGCGAATGCGATATCCAGCCCGGCTTCTGTCAGGGTCACCGTTACGTGGCCCGCTGCGTTGGCAGTTATAACTATCTCCGCCAAGTCGCGCAGCGCGGGCAGCGCCGAGACGATGCGCGGGTCGAGGACCGGGCATTCGGTTATGCCGATTATCCGGTTCGACAGGGCCTGGTTGAAGCCGACCGTGATTGCACCCTCGATGCGCCGTGCCGAGAATACCGCGCGCCGCCGCGTCGCCGGCGCGCACATAACCAAATCCTCTACCTCGACGTCGATGCCGCGGCCGGCTAGCGCCTGTACCACCAGGCTGCGCTTCCAGGCACCGTATTTGTCGGCCTGCCAATGTTGCAGCGCGCAGCCGCCACATTCGCCGAAATGGCGGCAGGCAGGTTCGACGCGTTCCGGCGAGGCCTCGACAATGGCGACAGATTCGGCGCGATTGCCGGCGCGTGCGGCGTTGACCGTCTCGCCTGGCAACGTGAACGGAACAAAGACCGGGCCATCCGGAGTATCGGCGATCCCGTCACCTTGGGCACCCATGCGGCTGATCGAAAGGCGGAAGCTCATCGCGTGGTCCCCGTACGATCCTTGATTCCGGCCAGCAGGTATTCGCGGTTGCCGTCGCCGCCCGCGATCGGAGACGGTTGGAGACCGATCGCACGCCAGCCGGGTAGACCGTCCAGCCAAGCGCTGAGTTCCTCGCCGATCCGGATCCCCTGCTCAAGGTCGCGCACAATGCCTGCCTTGCCGATGGCCGATCTGCCGAGCTCGAATTGCGGTTTGATAAGCAGGACGCACCGTGCCCCGGGGCGGGCGAGATCGAGTGCCGGACCAAGTGCCAACTTGAGCGAGATGAAAGACACGTCGCAAACGACGAGATCCGGTTCACGACCAGCGAGCACGGTTGCGTCCAGGTCGCGCGCGTTAACGCCCTCGATCGACGTGACGCGCGGATCGGCTGCGATTGTTTCGTGCAACTGGCCGTGCCCGACGTCTATCGCGGTGACGTGCGCAGCGCCGCGTTCGAGCAGCACCTGGGTAAAGCCGCCCGTGGACGCACCGATGTCGAGCGCCTCGGCTCCGGTTACATTGAACCCGAAATGATCCAGCGCGTGCGCAAGTTTGAGCGCGGCGCGCGAAACATAACTTCGCGCCGGATCACTCACGGCCAGATCGATGTCGTCCCGAACCGATTGCCCCGGTTTCGTGAACACGGCGCCACCGGCGGATACCGTACCGCGCTGAATCGCATCCCGCGCCCGCGACCGGCTGTCAAACAGTCCGCGATCGACGAGCAGTTGGTCGAGACGAATTTTCGTCGGGGTCGCTGTCATGCCCCTGATTGACCGAAGGCGTTTGACTTGGCAAGTGCAGCCGTTGCTCAGCGACCAGCCTTGCCGTCGGTCGTCCCGCCATCACCGGCGACCTTGCGCACGGTCTGCATCGGATCAACCGCCCGCGCGAGACCATCGATCCACACCTTGCCGGCGAGCTTCCCAGGCCTGGCTTCGGCGGGATTGGCCGGGACTGAAAATGCCGGCTCTTCGTCGCCTGTGAAGGTCCCGCGCAAGGTGTCTTCAAGCGATCCGATCTTCTGTGCCGCAATCGAGGCGGCGGCATGTTCAAGTGCCGCATCGTGCAGCGGAACTGCATTGGCAGCTCCTGCCGACAGCAGCAGTCCGGCAGCGCCGCAGAGTGCCTGACGCTTCATCGTCGTCTCCCCGTTCATTGCCGGAAACTAGCAAACCGGGGCTAACAAACAGCCAAGTCGCAGGGTAAGGAATTCGATAAATTTCAATGTAAACAGAATGTTATGCGGAGAGTCTGGTAAACTGATTCCCGACCTTCACAAAATGATTCAATCGGACCTTATCGGTCGGGGAGTGGCACAAACTCCTCCGCATCGCCGGGCACGATATCGAACCGGCCGGTCCGCCATTCTTCCTTGGCCTGCTCGATGCGCTCACGCGACGACGAAACGAAGTTCCACCACATATAGCGACGCGAACCGAGCGCCACTCCGCCCAAAAGTATCAACCGGGCATGATTGCCGACCGCACCGACAACGATCTCATCACCTGGTCGGAATACGAGAAGGCGTTCGGCGGCGAAGGTGTCGCCGGCGATCATGACCGTGCCCTCCAACACGTAGATTGCGCGCTCCTCGGCGTCGGCGGGAATGCGCCAGGATGCGCCGGCGTCGAGCGAGACATCGGCATAGAGCGTTTCCGATTCCGTAGTGACCGGCGAGCGGGCCCCCTCCAGCGCGCCGATGATGACCCTGCCGGTAACCCCCTCGCCCGCAAACACCGGCAAGGCGTCGCGCGCCGTATTCGCAAAGCCGGGCGCGATTTCCTCCCGGCCGTCCGGCAGGGCGAGCCAGGTTTGCAAACCGGAGATCTGCGAAGGCGCATGGCGCGACTCTTCGGGCGTGCGTTCGGAATGGACGACACCCCTGCCGGCAGTCATCAGGTTTACGTCGCCCGGCTCGATCACCATCTCGGTACCGAGCGAGTCGCGATGGCGGATGCGTCCGTCGAAAAGGTAGGTCACCGTCGCCAGGCCGATGTGGGGATGCGGCTTAACATCCAACGCCTCGCCGGGCCTGAGCACGGCTGGTCCCATGCGATCGAAGAAGATAAACGGACCGACCAGCCGGCGCCTGGCGCTCGGTAGGGCGCGGCGCACTTCGAAGCCGCCGATGTCGCTGGTGCGCGGCAAGATCATCGTCTCGATCAAGTCGACGGCGTGCCGGTCTCCCGGATTCGGGTCGTCGCCGGGAAAATAGCTCACTGGTCACGCTCCCTGTCTGTCTCCAGACAAGAAGGTCGCACTGGAGACGTTACAATCGCCGCACAGCGAATCCTGTGTGACTTACTGATCGGAATCGAGCGGTTCCACGGCCTCGGCCTTGCCCTCACGCGAAAGCCGAATTTTCTCGACCTTGTCCTCGGCCGATTTCAGCAGTTTGTCGCAATGCTTCTTCAATGCCTCGCCGCGTTCATAGATGCGGATCGACTGGTCGAGGGGCACGTCGCCACTCTCCAGATTGTCGACGATCTTCTCCAGCGCCTCGAGTGCCTGTTCGAAAGTCATCAGCTTGACGTCGTCATTGTTGGCTTCGCCTGTCATCGTTCCTACCCTCTCATGAGACGTCTGACGTGGGCGCCCACCGAGAACGCCAGCCCCCTGAGGTCATAACCGCCCTCCAACAGGCTCACAACGCGGTTTTCGGCAAACCGGTCGGCCCGGTCCATCAGTTTTCCGGTCGCCCAGTCGTAATCGTCCTCGGTCAGTTCCAGTTCGGCGAGCGGATCGCGGAAATGAGCGTCGAAACCGGCAGAAATCAGGATCAGGTCCGGCCGGAAGTTGTCGATTGCGGGAATGACGCGACTGGAAAATGCCTCCCGGAAGTCGGCGCCGTCGTCGCCGGGCGACAGCGGTGCGTTGACAATGTTCCCGACGCCCGTCTCATCCTTGGCGCCCGTGCCCGGATAGAGCGGCATCTGGTGAAGCGAACAGTACAGCACGGTTGGGTCCTGCCAGAAGATGTCCTGGGTGCCATTGCCGTGATGAACATCCCAATCGACGATCGCGACCCGCTCGACGTCATATGCCTTCTGGGCGTATCTGGCTGCGATCGCCACATTATTGAACAGGCAGAATCCCATCGCCGTGTTCTTTTCCGCATGATGACCCGGCGGCCGGGCAGCGACGAAACAATTTTCGGCCTCGCCCCTGAACACGGCGTCGACCGCGGCATTCGCGGCGCCGATGGCGGTCATCGCCGCTTCCCAGCTCTTGGGGCTCGCCGTCGTATCGCTATCGATCCGCACCATCCCCTCTTCCGGCATGGCGTATTCGACGCGACGCAGATAGTCCTCCGGATGGGCCAGTAAAACGACGTCGGGATCGGCGCGCGGCGATTCCACCCGCTCCAGGTCCTCAAAGTCCTCGTCCTCGAGCACCTTGGCAATTGCGCGCAACCTGTCCGGGCGCTCGGGGTGCCCCGTGGGGACCAGATGCTCGAGATAGATCGGGTGGGTGAAAAGCCTGGTTGTCATGTTCCAAATCTAGGCAAGCCGACCGCGGTTGGCTACCGGGCGCATGGATAAAACTGAGAAGCCGGATCGATGAAGGACAAGCGATCGCCGGAGAGATCAAACCCGCCCCGTCTGGCCCCGATGACGCAGGTAATGGTCGGCGATCGCGCAGGCGACCATGGCTTCGCCAATCGGCACCGCACGGATACCGACGCAGGGGTCATGGCGACCCTTGGTGACGACATCGACCTCGTTGCCCTTCTTATCGACCGACTTTCGCGGAGTCAGGATCGAGGATGTCGGCTTGACCGCAAAACGAGCCACCACCGGCATGCCCGTTGATATGCCGCCAAGTATGCCGCCGGCCTGGTTGGACAGAAAATGCGGCTTGCCGTCCTTGCCGATCCGCATCTGGTCGGCATTGTCTTCGCCGGTCAGCCGGGCCGCCTCGAAGCCGTTGCCGATCTCCACGCCCTTCACGGCATTGATCGACATCAGCAGTGATGCGATATCCTGATCGAGCTTGCCGTAGATCGGTGCGCCAAGGCCGGCCGGGACACCGTCGGCCACGATCTCGACAATCGCGCCAACCGACGATCCCGCCTTGCGGATGCTGTCGAGATATTCGGTGAAAACCGGAATCGACGCTTCGTCCGGCGTGAAAAACGGATTGTCCTGGCGTTCGACCGTGGACCAGTCCCAATTGTTGCGATCGATATCCTTTTCGCCCATCGCAACCAGGGCACCGCGGATTTGAAGCCCGGGCACGACCTTGCGCGCCAGCGCGCCGGCCGCCACGCGCGCTGCCGTCTCTCGCGCCGATGATCGGCCACCACCACGAAAGTCCCGAATCCCGTATTTCATGTCATAGGTGTAGTCGGCATGGCCCGGCCGGTACCGGTTGGCGATTTCGCCGTAGTCCTTGGAGCGCTGGTCGACATTCTCGATCATCAGTGAAATCGGCGTACCGGTCGTCACCAGCGTATCCGCATGATCGCCCGGCATTGTACCCGACAACACCGTGACCTGGTCAGGTTCACGGCGCTGGGTTACGAAACGCGATGAGCCAGGGCGGCGCTTGTCGAGAAAGGCCTGAACTTCGGCAACGGTGAACTGTATGCCGGGCGGGCAGCCATCGATGACACAGCCGAGCGCCGGTCCGTGGCTTTCACCCCAGGTAGTTACGCGAAACAGGTGACCGAAGGTATTGTGCGACATGGGGCGACCCGGATTTGCTTGTTCGATCGCCTTCTAGAGCATCGGGTCGATGTTGGGAACCATCCGGTGCACCGGTCGCCGCAAATCCGGACCGTCGCAAATCGTTATCAAAACGCGTTTCCGGAGATTTACTTTTGACACAATCATGCGGTTTCTGCTCTGGTATGGGACTTAATGCCATCCGGTATGGGGAATGGCTCATACGACAGAGGAAACGATCCATGCGCACTGTGCTTTGCGCACTTCTTGCACTCTTCATGACAAGCGCGGCCTTTGCCGAAACCGCTGAAGGAGTCATCGAGTCCGTGAACAATGACGAGCAAACGATAACGCTCAAGGACGGATCGACATACCGGCTTTCCAGCGAGTTCGATTTCTCGGCCCTGGCCACTGGCTTGGAAGTGACAATCGCCTATGACGTGATCAACAAGATCAACATCGTCACCGACATGCAGATCTGGGAATAGGCCGGCCCGATACCTTGGAGCGCTTCGTTGGTCTGGAGATGAAGCGCTTCATAGCCACTCGAGCCTTGCATCTTCGGCACGAAGAATCCGGTCTTGCGGAATACTCATCGATGCCGCGTCACTCTCGCTCAGATTCGTCCGGATTCTGAAAATACAACGCATCACCCCACCGTGGGCCACACAAACAGTGGGCCGTTCGACAGTGGCGAGCCAAGCCCGCACCCGCTCGCACAACATTGCATAGCTTTCGCCGTTGGCGCCCGGCGCGACGAAGTTCCACTTGTCCGCTTCCCGTTCCGCCGTGATGCCCGGCTGAATTCGTTCCAGCTCCGCGAAAGTGTGCGACTCCCAATCGCCGAAGCAGATCTCCTTCAAACGCGAATCAGTGCGATAGCCGCCGGGAACGAGGCCCATACCGGCGCGAATACGCTCCATGGTCTCGCGGGTCCGGCTCAACGGACTTGCGACAAAATCGAACTGGCCGGCCGAGGCACCGATCACTCGCGCCAACTTACGGCCATTGCGATCTACCTGGCTTCGCCCGGTATCGTTGAGGTCGGTGTCCCACTGGCCCTGTAGCCGGCTTTCGGCATTCCAGTCAGTCTGCCCGTGGCGGCAAAAAAAGATTAGCGGTGCCATGTGCCCCCGATGGCATCCAAATATGACTTCTGGACTAGGTGATGCTGGTCAAACGGTCGAAATGTCCGGAGCATCAACCGCCTTCATGCCAACGACGTGGTATCCGGAATCGACGTGAAGGACTTCGCCCGTGGTCCCGCGTCCCAAATCGGACAACAGGAAAAGGGCCGTATCGCCAACTTCCTCGATCGTCGTCGTGCGCTTGAGCGGCGAATTGAACTCGTTCCACTTCAGGATGTAGCGGAAATCGCCGATCCCGGAAGCGGCCAGCGTCTTGATCGGGCCCGCGGAAATGGCATTAACGCGAATACCGCCAGCGCCCAGATCGACCGCCAGGTAGCGTACGCTTGCCTCGAGCCCTGCCTTGGCGACGCCCATGACGTTGTAATGCGGCATAACCTTTTCGGCGCCGTAATAGGTGAGCGTCAGGAGCGATCCGCCATCGCTCATGAGAGGTTCCGCCGCCTTGGCCACCGCAGTGAACGAATAGACCGATATGTCCATCGTCATCAGGAAGTTTTCGCGCGTGGTTTCGACATAGCGACCATCGAGCTCGTCCTTGTTGGAAAAGCCGATGGCGTGGACGACGAAATCCAGCTTGCCCCATTTGGCCTGAAGGTCTGCGAACACCTTGTCGATCGTCGATTGGTCGGTGACATCGCAATGGCCGGCAATGTAGGCGCCGAGTTCGGCGGCCAGCGGCTCGACGCGTTTTTTCAGCGCCTCGCCCTGATAGGTCAACGCCAGTTCGGCACCCGCATCGGCACACGACTTGGCGATCCCCCAGGCGATCGACCGATTGTTGGCCAGACCCATGATGAGGCCCCGCTTGCCGGCCATCAGGCCATCGGTTCCCGCCATGTGTTCCCTCCACTCAAACTGCGCCGGTTTCTTTTGCCTATTGCACAGCCGGTCGAAGGCATCAAGCCACAAGGCAAATCACCGCCACAGGCAACGAGGGGTTTCAAGGCGTCGATCGGCGGTTGCGCTGTTTCAGGAAGGCCTCAAGATCAGGGTCTCCGCTCTCGGGAAGCATGATGCGCACGTGGACGAACAAGTCTCCCGTGCCGCCGCCCTTTTTCGGCAGGCCGCGCCCCTTGATCCGCATCACCTTGTCGGAACTGGACCATGCCGGGACCGTCACCGCTATTTTCCCGGCCAACGTTTCGACTGGCACCTTTGCGCCCAGCGCAGCATCACGCAGCGTCACCGGCAAGTCGACATGCAGGTCACGGCCGTCGACCCGGAAACGCGGGTGGTTCGCGAACCTGATCTTGATCAACGCATCGCCGGGCGAGCCGAGCGGGGACGGTTGGCCCTGCCCTTTCAGCCGGATGGTTTGTCCATCCTCGACATAGACAGGCAGCTTGATCGCCAGTTTGCGGCCACCAGGAAACACGGCGGTGACTTTCGCGGCGGTCGCTATATCCTCGAGTGAAACGTCAAGTGTCGCCGACAGGTCGGCGCCACCAGCCCGCGCCACTGGGCGGGCATGCGGCGCGCGGTCGACCTGATGGACGCGAAGGCGGACGCGCTGGTCGCGCTGGCGGCGGCGGGGGTCGATACCGCGAAGCTGATGGTGGCGCGCGAGGCGCCGGAC
>JBNLDE010000061.1:0-15033 GCA_050304175.1 Zhengella sp.
GGGATGATCCAGCCGTCAAGGTCGAACACCTGGGCGTCCCACAGCATCGCGACCGGCTGCTTTTGCTCCTCGATCACCGAGAAAAGGCGGCCGTTGTAGGTCGAACCCATGACCACTTCGCCGTCGGCCAGGAGCTGCGGCGTGTCGGCGCCCGCCGACCACCAGATCACCTGGTCCTTGATGGTGTCGAGCTTTGCAAGGGCGCGTTCCTGGCCTTCCTCGGTGGCGAGCACCTCGTAGACCTGGTCCTTGGCAACGCCGTCGCAGAGCAGCGCCCATTCCATGTTGTTGATCGGACGCTTCTCGAGGCTACGCTTACCGGGATACTTGTCGAGGTCGAAGACGGCGCAGACATCGGTGGGCGGCGTGTCGCCGACCTTGTCGGTGCGGTAGCCGAACGTGGTTGAGTAGACGATTTGCGGGATAAAGCATTCCGAAACCATCAGGTCGCCGAAATCTTCGCTGGCCGGCGTGCCATCGGGCGCCGCGGCAAGCTGCTCGTCGGCATCGATTTCCATCGCAAGGCCCTCGTCGCACAGGCGAATAGCGTCGGAAGCAACGACGTCAACGAGGTCCCAGGTGATGTTGCCGGCTTCGTTCATGGCGCGCAGCTTGGCCACGGCCTCGTTGGAGCTTTCATCCCAGATGATGTTGATGTCCGGGTTTTCCTTCATGTACGGCTCGGCATAGGCCTTGGCCTGGGACGCCTGATAGGCTCCGCCCCAGGAGACCAAGGTCATGTCCTCGGCCATCGCCGTGGTCGACGCGAGGGCCGTGCCAAGCGCTGCGATTACAAACACTTTCGACTTCATGGTCATACTCCTTTGTCCATGATTTCTCTTTGGTTTTCCGACCCGCGCGAATCGCGGGACATCTTCTTCGGGACCGGCCGATATACCGGCCGTTGCCACATCACTTGACCGGGTCAAGCGCCTTGCAGTCGCTGGTGGCCCATCCGACTTTCGCAGTATCGCCTGCCTTGAGGTGGCGGCGGTCGCCGCGGTTCCTGACCTTCGCGATGAATTCCGTGTTACCGGCGACATTCATCCTCACCCGGATGTGGTCGCCCAAATAGATTACTTCCTCGATCTTGCCATCGAGCATGTTGTCCATCTCGACGGCCGGGTCGAGTTCGACCCGCTCGGGGCGCAGCGAAATCGTGGTGCGGTCGCCGACGCCATCGACATTGACCTTGTCGGCTGCAAGCACTGTCCCGTCGGTGATCTTGACCTTGCAGGAACCGTTTGCGACCTCGACGACTTCGCCATCGAGCTTGTTGTTTTCGCCGATGAACTGGGCAACGAAGGAATTCTGCGGCGATTCGTAGAGTACATCGGGAGCCGACAGTTGCTGGATCACGCCGTCATTGAACACCGCAACCCGGTCCGACATGGTCAGCGCCTCGGTCTGGTCGTGGGTGACATATACAACTGTTACGCCAAGATTCTCGTGGATGTGCTTGATCTCATACTGCATTTGCTCACGCAGCTGCTTGTCCAGCGCACCCAGAGGTTCGTCCATCAGCACCAATTCGGGATCGAACACCAGCGCCCTGGCCACGGCGACCCGCTGTTGCTGGCCGCCGGATAGCTGAGCCGGGCGTCGGTTGCCGAATTGCGGCAACTCCACCATGGCCAGCGCCCGTTCGACGCGCTTTTTCTGTTCGTCCTTGTCCATGTTTCGGACCTGGAGCGGAAACGCCAGGTTCTCGGCCACGGTCATGTGGGGAAACAGCGCGTAGTTCTGGAACACCATGCCGATGCCCCGTTTGTGCGGCGGGACATTGTTGATCGGCTTGTCGTTGAGAAAAATCTCGCCATGGGTCGCCGGCTCGAAACCGGCGAGCATCATCAGGCATGTCGTCTTGCCCGATCCCGATGGACCCAACATCGTCAGGAACTCGCCCTGAGCAATATCCAGATTGAGATTTTTTACGACTAGCGTTTCGCCGTCATAGCTTTTTTGAACCTGTTCGAAGCGGACCATATATTTTGGATCGGCCACGCGTGCCCTCCTGAAACCCGAAATGTTCCCCTGCGCCCGTTTTGGGCGTTCTGCGGTTATGTAAATCATTCAACCGCGAGCGACGCAACCTTTGCGTCCAGATTGCGTCGTCAAATATTCAAACTCCGACAATGAGTTGGTCCGGCCCGTAGGGGAATCGGGTAACGTTCCGATTCCCGTCCCCGGTGATGACGAGAATGTCGTGCTCCCGATAGCCGCCGGCGCCGGGCATGTTCTCGGGAATCGTGATCATCGGCTCCATCGACACCACCATGCCGGGCTCGAGGACCGTCTCGCAGTCCTCACGCAATTCGAGCCCGGCTTCCCGTCCATAGTAATGGCACAACACGCCGAAGGAGTGACCGTAGCCGAACGACCGGTATTGCAGCAGGTCATGCTCGGCGTAGAGCGAATTGAGTTCGCGCGCGATGTCTGAGCACCGGGCGCCGGGCACAAGCAGTTCCTTGCCCCGGTCATGAACCTGGCAATTTATCGTCCACAGGCGGATCGCCTCGTCGCTCGCCGTTCCGCAAAAGAGCGTGCGCTCCAGGGCCACATAGTAGCCGGCAACCATCGGGAAGCAATTCAGGCTGAGAATGTCGCCGCGGCGCAGCGTACGACTGGTGACCGGATTGTGTGCGCCGTCGGTGTTAATGCCGGACTGGAACCAGGTCCAGGTGTCCATCAACTCGGCATGGGGCCAAGTGCGGGCAATCTCTCGCACCATGGTTTGCGTGGAGTGAAGCGCGATCTCGTGCTCGGTTGCGCCCTCCCGGGTCGCCTCGACGCACGCTTGCCCGCCCATGTCAGCAATGCGCGCCATCTCGGTGATATGGGCGATCTCTTCCGCCGACTTGACCATGCGCATGCGCATGGCCGGTGCCGCGATGTCGACGAACTCGACGTCCGGAAAAGCCGCTTTCAGCAGGTCGAGGAAATCGATGCTGACGTGATCGAACTCTATGCCGAGGCGCCGCACGCCAGCGATCAGGCCGCCTACGGCGTGGAAATAGTTGTCCTTCCGCCAGTCGGTGTAGGTGACATTGTCGCCGAATGTCCGCCGCCACGGCTGCCCGCCGTCAATCCCCGCCGAGATCGACGTTGCCTTGTCGTGGTCGACGACAAGCCCGTATCGGCGGCCGAACTGGCAATAGAGGAAATCGGCGTAGTAATTGATGCAATGATACGAGGTCAGCAGGACCGCATCGATGTCATTTGAGGCCATGTGGGCGCGCAGCGCATCCTGGCGCCGCTGCATCTCGGAAGCCGAAAATGTCGGCTGCACCTTTTCTCCATTGTCGCGAAAATCAACCAGACGTGGCCGGTCCATGTACAGGCTCCTCCAAATGGCGATGGGCGGCGGGCCGCGCCGCATCGCGAATGTTCGGCCGCAAATTCCAGATGTCAACGCGTTGCCATGTTCGATGGTTATCACCACACTGAAACGAACGTGATTTGAGCGAGGTCAATGCCCGCCGACCTGCAGTTCATTATCGCCATCCTGATCCCTCCGGTGCTTGGCACGTATCATCATGAAAACCGTAAAACTCGAACCGCTGTTCAATCCGCACGGCATTGCGGTGTTCGGTGCGAACGACGGCGGCTCCTCCGTTGGCTCGATTGTCTTCATGAACCTTGTGGCCGGCGGATTCCCCGGACCGCTGGTGCCCGTCAATCCAAAACACCGCAAAGTTGGCGGCAAGACATGCTACCGCCAGATCGCGGATGTCAAAGAAGCAGTCGATCTGGCCCTTATCGCGACGCCGGCGAAAACCGTGCCCGGCATTGTTCGCCAGCTCGGTGACGCCGGAATCCGCCATGCGATCGTGCTGTCGGCCGGATTCGGCGAAAGCGGCGAGGATGGCGAGAAGGTTCGCACCGAGCTGGTGGAGGCAGCAAATGCGTCCGGCGTTCGTTTCCTGGGCCCGAACTGTGTCGGCCTCGTGCGTCCCTGGAACGCCATGAACGCGACGTTCCTGAAATCCGAAACTCCGACCGGCGGGCTGGCGCTGGTATCGCAGTCGGGCGCGTTGATCTCCGCCATTTCGGACTGGGCGGCCCCCCACCATCTCGGATTTTCCGCGCTCGTCTCTCTGGGCAACTCGATCAACGTTGATTTCGGCGATGTTCTCAACTTTCTCGCGATGGACCCCAAAACGCGGGCAATCCTGCTCTATGTCGAGGGCGTTCGCGATTCGCGCTCGTTCATGAGCGCGCTGCGGATAGCGGCCCGCCTCAAGCCCGTCATCGTGCTCAAGGCCGGTCGTCACACTGGCTCGTCGATGGCCGCCCATACCCATACCGGCGCCTTGATGGGTTCCGACGCGGTGTTCGACGCAGCGCTGGAACGGGCTGGCGCGGTGCGGGCGCGATCCTTTGGCGATCTGTTTGCCGCCGCCGAAATCCTCTCCGCGCAGCGCCGGTCGTCCGGCCGCCGGTTGGGGATCATCACAAATGGCGGCGGTGCGGGCGTGCTTGCCGCCGACCGCGCCGGAGACCTCAACGTCGAATTGCCGCCGCCGTCTTCGGCGACGATCGCGGCCCTCGACGAGGTGCTTCCACCGTTCTGGTCGAAGTCCAATCCGATCGACATCCTCGGCGATGCGACGCCGGCCGTCTATGGCACCGCCGTTGCCGCCGGCTTCGCGGATCCGTCCTTCGACGGCCTTCTCGTCATGCTGACCCCGCAAGCGATGACTGACCCGAAAGCCGCAGCGCAGGCTGTTCTTGACGCGGTTCCGCCGAAAAGCCGGAAACCGGTGCTCACCTGCTGGATGGGCGAGACGTCGGTGGCCGAAGCGCGCACCTTGCTGAGCGCAAACGGAATTCCCGATTTCAACACGCCCGAACCGGCCATCGAGGCCTTCTCGCATCTCGCCCGGTTCGAGCGCAACCAGCGACTGGCGCTGGAAACCCCGGGGCCGCTGTCGGAGCTCGAGCCGCCCGACGTGGAGGGCGCCCGCTTGATCATCGCGGCGGCATTGGCGGAGCGCCGGGAAATGTTGTCGGACATCGAATCCAAGGCCGTACTCCGGGCCTTCCACATCCCCTGCAACACCACGTTGGAAGCGACGACCGCAATGCAGGCGGTCATCGCCGCCGAAACCGTCGGCTTTCCGGTCGCCATGAAGATCAGCTCGCCGCAGATCTCGCACAAGTCGGATGTCGGCGGTGTCCGCATCAACATCATGAGCGCGGGCGATGTCGGGGCAGCATTTCGCGAATTGACCGCGACCGTACGCGCCGCCCGACCCGATGCCGAAATCCGGGGCGTGACCGTCGAGGCGATGGCGGTGATGGAGGACGAACGCGAGCTGTTGATCGGCATCAGCCGCGATTCGGTGTTCGGCCCCACGATCCTGTTCGGCGCCGGCGGCACTATGGTGGAAGTGCTCAAGGACAGTTCGGTTTCCCTGCCGCCGCTCAACGCGATCCTAGCCGAGAGACTCATCAGGCGAACCCGGGTATCGCGCCTGATGGACGCGGTCCGCGACCGGCCGGCGGTCGACCGCAAGGCGGTGGTCGATGTGCTGATGCGCGTCTCCGACATGGTCTGCGAACTGCCGGAAATCATCGAACTGGATATCAATCCGCTGTTCGCGGGACCTTCGGGCGTCATCGCTGTCGATGCGCGGATCCGCGTGGCGCGCCCGTCGTCCACCAACCAGAACTACGGGCACATGGCGATCGTGCCATATCCGCGCCATCTCGTGGCGAAGCACATCCTGTCTGACGGAACTCGGCTCACGATCCGCCCTATCAGGCCGGAGGACGCGCAAAGCGAACAGGCATTCGTGCGTCATCTCTCGCCCGAAGCGCGCAGTTTCCGTTTCATGCATGCAATCAACGAACTGACACCCGAAATGCTCGTCCGGTTCACCCAGATCGACTACAGCCGCGAAATGGCGCTTGTCGCAATCACCGACGAGGCTAAGGGGCCGATCCAGCAGGGCGTCGCCCGCTATGTCATCAATCCCGACGAAACGAGCTGCGAGTTCGCGATTGTCGTCTCCGACCAGCGCCAGCGCCAGGGCATCGGCACGATCCTGATGACCGCCCTGATGGATGCCGCGCGGGGTCAGGGCGTCACCGAAATGTTCGGCACGGTTCGTGCCGACAACGAGACCATGCTGGCGCTGATGGACGGGCTCGGCTTCGTCAGGCGGCGGGTTCCCGATGCCCACGACATCGTCGAGGTCGAACGCAGACTGTAGGTTCTCGCTGCCTCAAGCGGCGCCATTGACGGGCATCCGTCCCATGATCCGCCCCACCTGCGGAAGCAGCTTGGAAAGGTCGAACACCAGAACGGGCAAAAGGCCCGCGGCCATAGCGATGGCGACGTGGCCGATGCCGGGGACCGCAAACCCGAACATGGCCGCCAGCGGCGGGATTGTCATGCAGGCGCCGACGAGCGCTGTCGCCAGCGCCGAGATGAGCCAGAACGCCCGATAACCGCGGGCGAACGGTTCCAGAATCGCCATGCCGCGGCTCGCATTGACACGGGCCAGCCCGACATTGCCGGCGGTCAGGGCGATGAAGGCGAGCGCGCGGGATTGCCCGTCCGACGCTCCCCCATTCAAATACCACCAGTAGGTGGCCAGGCAGGCGGCGAGCACGCCAAGACCCTGCGCGATGCCGAACGCCAGTTGCGGCATGCCGACCAGGCGGTCGGTCAACGGGCGTGGAGGCACTTTCATGATGTCGCGCTCGCCGGGCGTGGTCTCATAGGCGATCGAGCACATCGGGTCGATCAGCAATTCCAGCAGCACGACATGCATCGGCAACAGCATGGGCGGCATGCCGGCCAGAAGCGGGACCAGCGCAAGGCCCGCGATCGGCACATGGATCGCCGCGATGTAGATCATGGCCTTGCGCAAATTGTCGAAGATACGGCGGCCCTGCTTAACCGAGCGCAGGATCGTGCCGAAATCCTCGTTCTGCAGCACTATGCCGGCAGCCTCGCGGGCGACGTCGGTGCCGCGCATGCCCATGGCAACCCCGATATGCGCGGATTTCAGCGCCGGCGCGTCGTTGACGCCATCGCCGGTCATCGCCACCACTTCGCCGTCGTCCTTGAGCGCGGTGACGAGAGCGAGTTTCTGTTCCGGCATGGTGCGGGCATAGACGAAATAGCGGGCCACGGCTTGCCGAAGCGCAGCAGCATCCATGGCCTCCACCTCGCCACCGGTTAAAACTTCGGTCGGATTTTCGATCCCGGCCTCGGTCGCGATCGCCGTCGCGGTCGCCGGGTAGTCGCCGGTGATCATCTTTACGGCAATGCCGGCGCTGCGGGCTTCGGCCAATGCACCGGGCACCGATTTCCGGACCGGGTCTTCGAAGGCAACGAGACCGACCAGGTGGAACCGGTAATCGTGCACGTCCTCCGGAACCGCCGCTCCGTCGGTTTCGGCGCTGGCGACGGCGAGAACCCGCAAACCGCGCGCCGCCAGTTCGCCAACCTCGGCCATCAGCTTGCCGGTTTGCGGTTTTGACAGGTGACACAGGTCGGCGATGGCCTCGGGCGCGCCCTTCGTGGCGACGAGATGGCGGTTGTCGTCGCGTTTCCAGACCTGCGAAAAGGCCAGCCGCCCGGTGCTGATGCCATATTCGCGCACCAACGGCCAATCGCCGTAGCCATCGAGCATGTCGCCGATGGTCGAACCGGCAAGCGCGCCGACCGCCCGGTCCATCGGATCGAGCGAGACATGGCGGGCCGCCAGCCAGGCGGTCGCAACCAGTTCGCGGAAGCGCTCGTCGGCAATCGCCGCATCGTCTGCGACATCGATCGTGTCGCCGTCGATCGACAACATACGAACCCGCATCTGGTTTTCGGTAAGGGTGCCGGTCTTGTCCACGCACAACACGGTGGCTGCGCCAAGCATCTCGATCACGGCGGGGCGGCGCGCCAGCACGTGAATGCGCGAAAGCCGCCAGGCGCCGATCGCCATGAACACGGCGAGCACGACCGCGAACTCCTCCGGCAGGAGCGACATGGCCAGCGCGATGCCGGATAACAGGCCCTGCAACCAGTCGTCGTAGACCAGACCGTAAACGGCAATCAGACCGCCGCAAACGATAACCGCAATTAGCCCGAAGATCCTGACGATGGCTCCGACGGTCGTCTGCAGCCTCGTCTTTTCGACAACGATGGAGGCAAGCGAGCGGCCGATCGATCCGGCGAGCGTGTCGCGTCCGGTCGCCGTGGCGCGGGCGATGCCGTGACCGCGCACGGCGAGCGTACCCGAAAACACGTAGGGCGTGCCCTCCCCGCCGGCCTCGACTGCGCTGCCTTCCGGCTCTACCATCCCGCCGGCGGCGGCCTTGTTCACTGGCACGCTCTCGCCGGTCAGAAGCGATTCGTCGACGACAAGCGCCTGCTGTGCCAACAGCAGGCCATCGGCCGGGACGCGCTCGCCCTCATCGATCCTGAACAAGTCGCCCGGCACCACCTCACGCGCGGGAATCACCGTTTCGGTACCGTCGCGAACCACACGGGCGCGGGGCGCGCCCATTGCTTTCAACGCCGCCAGCGCGTTTTCGCTGCGCCGTTCCTGGTAGAGGACGAGCCCGATGGTCATGACGGCGAAGCCGCACAGGAGCAACCCTTCCGCCAGATCGCCGATCACCAGATAGATCGCCGCCGCGGCCAAAAGCAGCAGCAGCATCGGCTCGGTCAGGATCTCCCTGAGTGTTCCGAACACGCTGCGCTTTTCGCCTTCCGGAATCTCGTTCGGCCCATGCTCCGCCAGGCGCCTAGCCGCCTCTTCCGCGGTCAATCCCGTGAAGTCCGACGGCGTGGTTGCAGTTCGGCTATTCATGGAGCAAACACTGTCTCGAATGGATCCGCTTCGCGTTGAGAACCGTCAAGAACCCTCCAAATCGGTTAGCTTATTTCATGGCGGTGGTTCTGTTCGACACCCCGGATTGCAGTATCATGACTCGCAAAGAGCCGCACGACCGACGAGGAACAGAATGGACCAGGCTGCACTAAAATCCTGCATCGACCAAGGCCGCGGGGCGGAACCGGCCGATCTCGTGCTGACCGGCGGGCGCTTCCTCGATCTCGTCACCAGCGCGCTGATCGAGGGCGACATCGCCATTTGCGGCGACCGGATTGTCGGCACCTGCGCCGAATATGAAGGCCGCCGGAGGATCGACGTCGCAGGCCGGATTGTCGTGCCTGGGTTCATCGACACCCATCTTCATGTCGAATCGTCCTGCGTGACCCCGTTCGAGTTCGACCGCTGCGTGACGCCCCGCGGCGTGACAACCGCGATCTGCGACCCGCACGAAATCGCCAATGTCGCGGGGTTGGACGGCATCCGCTATTTCCTCGAAGCCGCGCAACGGACCGTGATCGATCTCAGGGTGCAACTGTCGAGCTGCGTACCGTCGACGACCATGGAGACCGCCGGCGCCCGGCTCGAGATTGACGACTTGCAACAATTCATCGGCCATCCCAAGGTCATCGGCCTGGCCGAGATGATGAACTATCCCGGTGTCCTGTTCGGCGATCCCGGCATACTGGCCAAGCTCGAGGCATTCCAGGGCGGCCATATCGACGGCCATGCCCCCCTGCTGCGCGGTAATGACCTGAACGGCTACCTCGCCGCCGGCATTCGCACCGACCACGAAACGACGACGGCCGAGGAGGCGCTGGAGAAGCTCACCAAGGGCATGCACATCCTGATCCGAGAGGGTTCGGTTTCCAAGGATTTGCATGCGCTCGCACCCATCATCACCGAGCGCAATTCACCCTTCATCGCCCTGTGCACCGATGACCGCAACCCGCTCGACATCGCCGAGCACGGACATCTCGACTACATGATCCGCACCGCGATCGCGCTCGGCGCGGAACCGCTCGCCGTCTATCGCGCGGCCTCGATTTCGGCCGCCCGCGCCTTCGGACTGCGGGACCGCGGCTTGGTCGCGCCGGGATGGCGGGCCGACCTGGTGGTGATCGACAGCCTCGAGCACTGCAATGCCCAACTGGTACTGGCGGGTGGAAGGCAGGTCGACGACGCCCTGTTCGCCTCGCGCGAGACGATCGCGCCGGTTGCCCGCGGCTCGGTCAAAGCGCCGCGGGTAAGCGCCGAGAGCTTCCGTGCAACCGCCAATGCCGGCGAAACCCACGTGATCGGTATCGAGCCCGGCAAGATCATCACCCATCACCTGATCGAGGACATGCCGGTGGCCGGCGGAGCCAAGATCGCCGATCCGGAGCGAGACCTCGGCAAGATCGCGGTCGTCGAGCGCCACGGCAAGAACGGCAACATCGCGACAGGCTTCGTGCGGGGTTTCGAGATCAAGCGCGGCGCCATCGCCTCGACCGTGTGCCACGATCACCACAACATCGCGGTGGTCGGCGCCAGCGACGAAGACATGGCGGTCGCCGCCAACCGCCTGACCGAAATCGAAGGCGGCTTCGTGGTCGTGCTCGACGGCGCCGTCCTAGCCGAGGTCGCGCTTCCGGTTGCAGGGCTGATGAGCCTGAAGCCCTACGAGTCGGTCCGCGACGAACTTGTCGTCCTGCGCCGGGCCGCGCGCGATCTCGGAGTCGAGCTCGAGGAACCGTTTCTGCAACTTGCCTTCCTTGCCCTGCCGGTTATTCCCCATTTGAAAATTACCGATTATGGCCTGGTCGATGTCGACCGGTTCGAGGTAATTGCCTGAATGCGCACGATATTCTGACCTGCGTTGCGCGCGGCGCCGCTGTTTTCAGTGGCTGCTGGGTGCGATGCCCGTACCGTCTTGCCGCGACGGGCCTTGATTTTTCCACGGAAACATATTCAAGTTTTGCTATTCGTTCTCACGGTCTAGGGAGGAGATGCCCGTGTACGAGCTAGAACCCCATATCATCACGGCAATCGGCGGGCTCGTTATCGGCTTTGTCTTCGGTGCAGCCGTGCAGGCGACGAACTTCTGCTCGATGGGCGGAATTTCCGACCATGTCCTGATGGGCAACGGAAACCGGCTACGGGCATGGGTGCTGGCGACCGCCGTGGCGATCATCGGCACGCAACTGATGTCGTGGGCCGGCATCATCGACCTGTCTGAAGCGATTTACACGACGCCCAATCTCGGCTGGCTCGGCGCGATCGCCGGCGGCCTGTTGTTCGGATTCGGCATGACTAAGGCAAGCGGCTGCGGCAGCAAGAACGTCGTGCGCATCGGCTCCGGCAGCCTGAAATCGATCGTGGTCGTGCTCGTCATGGGCGTGGTCGGCTATATGACGCTGCGCGGCCTGCTCGGGCCGCTGCGGCTGCAACTCGAGACCAGCAACATCGCGCTCGACGAGGGCGGTATCGACACACAGCAGCTCGGCGACCTGATCGCATCGATGACCGGAATGGCCGTGGAAACCTGGCGGGCGATCGTCGCGGTCGCCGTGCCGGCGGCTTTGCTGGCCTGGTGTTTCAAGTCCGCCGATTTCCGTGCAAGCCCGCGCAACATGGCCGGCGGTGCCGTGATCGGCCTGTGTGTCGTCGCCGGCTGGTACGTGACCGGCGTGCTCGGAGCGGATGATTTCGACCCCATGCCGCTGGAGTCGATGACATTCGTCGCGCCCTCGGCAAATGCCGTCCAGTACCTGATGACCTGGACCGGCTCGACCATCAATTTCGGCATTGCCGCGGTCGGCGGCGTCATCCTGGGTGCCTTCGTCACCGCGATCGCGACCGGGCGCTTCCGGATCGAGGGCTTTGCCGATTCCGCCGACACGGTCCGTCACCTCGGCGGCGCGGCGATGATGGGCGTTGGCGGCGTGCTCGCACTCGGCTGCTCGATCGGCCAAGGAACGACCGGCATGTCCACGCTTTCGACCGGCAGTTTCATGGCCTGGGCCTCGATCATCGCCGGCGGCTATTTCGGCATCAAGCACCTTGAGGAAGGTACGTTTACCGGCGCGCTGCGCGCAAGCTTCTCGCGCGCCTGATCCTCGCCACACCCGGCGTCACCGCCGTCTGGCCATTTATGAAGTTCGCTCCCCGGTATGGCGTGGGGGATGAAAGGGGTGGGGATAGAAAGAGGGTGGATATATTCCGGACCGGCAATACCGGCCCGAACGATGAGTCTTACGGCTCCCGCTTCAGTCCCTGTTCCTCGATCTTCGCCAGGTAGATCGGCCAGATCTGCGCGCGGAACTTGCCCAGATGGTGCAGGACCTCCCAGGTAAAGATGTCGGTATCGTGGCCGTCATCGAACACCAGCCGGGCCGCATAGCGGCCGACAGGCTCGATGTTGGCGATCTTCACGTTCTTCTTGCCGCCGATCCAGCGGCGCTGTTCCAACGAATGGCCCTGCACTTCCGCGCTCGGGCTCTCGACGCGGAGATACTCAGCGTCGAGATCGAAGGACTCGCCGTTCTCGAAGCTGACCGCCAGTTTGGCGCCGCCGTCGTGGACGCGCAGTTCGGTCGGCCAGATGCCATCGTTCTGGACCATCTTCAATCCTCGACCACGAACATCGGCGCCTTGCGCGACGAAGCTGCGCCGCCCGGCTCCAGAGTTTCAAGCATCGTGCGCGCAATCTCCATGTAGGCCTGCGCATGTGGGCTTTGCGGATCGGCGACTACTACCGGATGCCCGCCGTCGGACAGCTTGCGAATGGCCATGTCGAGCGGCACCTCGCCGAGGAACGGCACGTTCATCTTCTCCGCTTCCTTGCGGGCGCCGCCATGGGCGAAGATCTCGCTGCGCTCGCCGCATTTCGGGCAAACGAAGTAGCTCATGTTCTCGACCACGCCGAGGATCGGCACGTGGACACGCTCGAACATGGCGATCCCGCGCCGAGCGTCGAGAAGAGCCAGGTCCTGCGGCGTCGAAACGATGACCGCGCCGGACAGCGGGACATTCTGCGACATGGTCAGTTGGGTGTCTCCGGTGCCGGGCGGCATGTCGACGACGAGGACGTCGAGCGGTGCCCAGGCGACCTGGCGCAGAAGCTGTGTCAGCGCCGACATAACCATCGGCCCGCGCCAGACCATCGGCGTGTCCTCGTCGACCAGCATGCCGATCGAGATCACCTTGACGCCATGGTTCTGCAACGGCACCAGATCGCCGTCGGGGGTAACGTCCGGCTTGGTCGTCATGCCGAACAGGCGCGGCATCGACGGTCCGTAGATGTCAGCATCGAGCACGCCCACCTTCTGGCCGAGCGCGGCCAGCGCCACGGCAATATTGGCCGCGGTGGTCGACTTGCCGACGCCGCCCTTGCCGGACGCCACCGCGACGATGTGCTTGACGCCGGGAATGGGGTCGCCATCTGGCCTCTTGGGCGGCGCCTTCTGGCGCGGCTGGCCATGACCGTCGCCGTGCTGCGGGGTCGAGCCCGGCAGGTGCTCGGCGGTCAGGGTCACGAACACGTCGGTGACGCCGTCGACCTTGCGCACCGCCTCGTCGACCGCCTTGCGTACGCCTTCCATGGCGTCGGGGTTGCCCGGGTCGGCATGGACAGCGACGAACACCTTGCCCTCGCGGATCGACACGCCTTGCAAGGCCTCGGACTCGTTCATCGGCGTTTTACCGTCCTGCGCCGTCACATTGGCCAGGGCTGCGAGCACTTTCTCCTTGGAAACCATCGGTATTCCCTCTTTCACACTTGTTGCGCGGCCACCGTACCGGTTTCCGCATTTCCCCGGTCCAGGCCATCGCCGAACCAGTCGAGCTTGTCATGCAGGGTCACCACCGTTCCGACGATGATGATGGTCGGGCCGCGCAGCCCGGCCCCGCGAACCCTGTCGGGCAATGTCGCCAGCGTTCCGGTGACGACGCGCTGCGAGGCCTTGGTGCCGTTGTCGACCACCGCCGCCGGCAGGTCCGGCGAGGCCCCGTGCGCGATGAACTCGCGGGTCAGGTTTTCCAGTTGCGACAGGCCCATGTAGACGGCCACGGTCTGGCGCGGCTGGATCATCGCGCTCCAGTCGACATCGACATGCCCCTCCTTGCCGTGCCCGGTCACGAACAGGCACGACTGGGCGTGGTCGCGATGGGTCAGCGGAATGCCGGCATAGGCGGCGCAACCGGCGGCCGCCGTGATTCCCGGCACCACCTGGAACGGAATGCCGTGCGCGGCGAGCATCTCGATTTCCTCACCGCCGCGCCCGAAAATGAACGGGTCGCCCCCCTTGATGCGCAGCACCCGCTTGCCCTCGCCGGCCAGTTTGGCCAGCAGCGCGGAAATCTGCTCCTGCGGCATGGCGTGGTTGTTGCGCTGTTTACCGACATAGATGCGCTCGGCGTCGCGGCGCACAAGGTTCATGATTTCCTCTGAAACGAGGCGGTCGTAGAGGACCACGTCGCAGCGCTGCATCAGCCGCAGCGCTTTGAATGTCAGCAGGTCGGGGTCGCCTGGGCCGGCACCGACAAGATAGACCTCGCCCTTACCGGCGCTCTTGTCGCCACGCGCCAGGCCTGCGATCTCGGCATTGAAAGCCTGCGCTGCCGCGTCTTCCTGGCCGGCCAGCACCATTTCGGCGATCGGCCCCTCGAGCATCCGCTCCCAGAACCGGCGGCGGTCGCCGGTTCCGGGCAGCGCCTGCTCCAGCACCGCCCGCCGCTCGCCGGCGAACTCGACCAGCCGACCGTAGGTTGCCGGGATCTCGGTTTCGAGCCTAGCCTTCAACATGCGCCCAAATACGGGCGACGCGCCATCGGTGCCGATGGCGACCACAAGCGGGCTACGGTCGAGGATCGAGGCCATGGTGAAATCGCACATGTCGGGCCGGTCGGCGACATTGACAAGCACGCCCGGCGCCGCCCGCCGCACCGACTCGTAGTTGCACATGTCGGCGGTCTCCTCCTCGGTGGCGATGAACACGATCTGCACGTCGGCGATATCGCCCTCCCGGAGTTCGCGGGCGACGTGGGTGAGCTTTGGATTGCCTTCGAGACCGACGAAGTCGCCGCCGAGTTCCGTCGCGAACACCGTGACTTCGGCGCCGCAGCGCAGCGCGATCTCGCACCGGCGCGCGGCCGGCGTGCCGCCGCCCGTCACGACGACGCGTTTTCCGGCAAGTTTGATGAAGATCGG
>JBNLDE010000062.1:0-1863 GCA_050304175.1 Zhengella sp.
GCGCCGGATAGCCGTCGCCGGCGGCTTCGGCCGATTCGATGTTTTGCAGCGAGCCGATCACGTTGAACAATCCCATCGGTATGATGACCGACAGATAGGCCAGGCTGTGCGGCGACAGCAGCACTCCGAACAGATCGGCAACAGCCGGAAGCGGCCAATATAGGCCCAGTTCGGCACTCGGCATGTCGCCCACCGGCGCCAGACCGGTCAACCACGATAACAAGGCGCCCAGCGTAACCGCCACCAAACCTCCCGGCAAATTGCCGCGAAAACGTAGACGGCCGAAGTAGACCAGCAGAATCACGGCCAGCGTCGTCAAGCCGACGACGGGGTGGGCGTAACTGCGAAACAAAAAGCCCAGCGAGATGAAGGTCAAGGCGATGCCCGACAAGGTAGACAACAAGGCGGCGCGCGGCGTGGTTTTCCTGAGCCAGTCGACGACGAAAGCGCCGCTAAATTCGATCAATCCGGAACCGAAACAGGCCAACAGGCCGGCCTGCCAGGCGATGTATTCCGGATTTTCGGCACCGGCAGCCTGCGCCGCCAGCTTTGCCGGCAGCATCACCAGGAAAATATAGGCGAACAAGGAAACGGTGTTAATGCCATAAGGCAAGGCGCAGACGTCGTCGCGCCCCATGGCTTCGGCCAGACGGCGGGCCTGCCAGGCGTAATAGCCGTTACCGATCAGCAGCGACACCGCCGCGCCGGGCAATACGTGCCGATAAATCAGCTCGTCGTCGAAACCCAGCACGTGTCGGCACAGTCCGGCGATCACCAACAATTGCACCAGATTATCCAGCGCTAGTCCGAAGAAACCGTCGATATCGGCGCGCACAAACCATTTCATGATTCCATCCCAAGACGATGTATTGCGCCGACAGAGAAGCCCGGCCTCCTGCCGGCCAAATTAAACGAAACACCGCAACGCGGCAGCCGCAAAGAATTTTAACGCAACAGGACGCCGACTCCCAGCGGATACCCTTGCGCGGCGGCGGCCAACACGGCTGCCGCCGAAGCCGCTAAGACAAAGCCGAGCATGCCGCAAACACCGCGCAACAGAACGGCGCGAAGCGCGGGGAGCGAGCGGACGGGCGCAACCAGGGCCGCCCAAAGGCCGACGGCCACAGCCAAACCGCTGGACAGAATACCGCCGCCGAGGGAAACGCACCAGGGACAGCGGTGCGCCGCAGCGGTCCGGTAGTAGTTGCAGCCGGCATCCAGCCCGCGCCAGGGCCAGTCGCAGCCGCACTGAAACAGCAAACCGCACAACGGCGTGATGGCCACCAAGGCAGCCATCAGCGTCAGTGCCGCAGCCGCGCCTTTTTCGTTGAAAACGGCGTTCAATCCGATTCGATACATGATCGCCATCCTATACCGATGTGCGCCGTTGTACAATCGGCATTTGCCGTCCGGCCGGCTCCGGTAAAGATGCGTTTTATGCCGCTTGTCCGCTCCCAATAGATTAGTGTACACTTTTCTAATTATTCACCGGACATCACTTCCATGACGGAAAAATCCATTTCCAGCCGCGGCGGCGCACGGCCCGGCGCCGGCCGCAAAAAAGGTTCGTCGGCCTACGGCGAAAGCACGCGCGCGATCCGCGTTCCGGAAAGCCTGCTGCCCAGGGTCAGGTCGCTGCTCGATCAGCGCAAGCATCAGCACGCCGGCTTGCCCGAAGCATTCGCCCTGCCGGCGCGGCCGTTAAGCCGTGTCGACATTCCGCTGTTTACCGGCAAGGTCGCGGCCGGCGTCCCTTCGCCGGCCGACGATTATGTCGAGAAAACCCTGGACCTGAACGATTTACTGATCCAGAAACCTGCCGCCACCTTTTTCGTCCGCGCCGAGGGCGAATCCATGCTCGGC
>JBNLDE010000063.1:0-20167 GCA_050304175.1 Zhengella sp.
CTGCAACATGGCGTGCGAGAGCTCGTGAACGATCAGGCTGTCGAACACGTCGTCGGGCGACAATCCCAGATACGGGCTGCCTGGCACCATCGAATCCGCGATCGAGTCCGGATGTATGATCTCGATTTTTCCGGATGTGCCGTCGAATACGGCAAGCGGGTTGCCCTCGATCCCGGTGATCGAGGAAACGACTGAGACATGGAAATGCCCGGCCGGCTTGATACCGCATTGTCGAAACAGGGAATTTGCCTCGCCGAGTTTTCGGCACACCCGCTTGGCAAATACTATGTCATTTGCCTCAACCGTCACCGACCCGCCTCCGCATTGATAAAATGCGCTTGAGTCTTCGTCGGCCATCGCCATGCCGGGCATGCCGGCAAGCATACAGGATACAACCACCGCTATTGCGGTTTCGGGTCGCCGTCGCTTCCTGCGGTGTTTCATCGCACGTAACCTCTCCATTCCCGGAGGGTTTTGCTGGAGGCGGGGCACCATAAAGCCTAAACGGAATAGCCCTCCGCGCAATGCGCATCGTCAATGTCTCGGCGAAGGATCCTGGCCAACGAATTTGACCAAACCAATTGGCCGATCGGGCCCGAGATTGGTAATTTCCGCTGGGCGGGGCGGTGGCTCCTCCCGATTGCCCCGGCCCGTCATCCGCGCTATCAGGCGTCGCAGAAATCATTCCGCCGGGAACGCTTCGATGGCCGACAACGACACCATGAATACAGCCGAATTGCAGGCCAGCCTGCTTTCGCAGGCGCTGCCCTACATGCAGCGCTACGAGAACAAGACGGTTGTCGTGAAATATGGCGGGCACGCCATGGGCAACCCGGCGCTCGGCCAGGCGTTCGCGCGCGATATCGCGCTGCTGAAGCAGTCCGGCGTCAATCCGATCGTGGTTCATGGCGGCGGACCGCAGATTGCCGCCATGCTGGCCAAGATGGGGATCGAGTCGCGCTTCGAAGGCGGCCTGCGGGTAACCGACGAAAAGACGGTCGAGATCGTCGAGATGGTGCTGGCGGGGTCGATCAACAAGGACATCGTGCGCATGATCAACGCCGAGGGCGAGTGGGCGATCGGTCTGTGCGGCAAGGACGGCAACATGGTGTTCGCCGAAAAGGCGACCAAGACGGTGCGCGATACCGACAGTAACATCGAACGGATCCTCGATCTCGGCTTCGTCGGCGAACCGGCGGAGGTCGACCGCACCCTGCTCGACCTGCTGGCCCGTTCGGAAATGATCCCTGTGATCGCGCCCGTGGCGCCAGGACGCGACGGCCACACCTACAACATCAATGCCGACACCTTTGCCGGCGCGATCGCCGGAGCGGTGACCGCCACGCGCCTGTTGTTCCTGACCGACGTGCCCGGCGTGCTCGACGGGTCTGGCAATTTGATCGACGAACTGACGGTTGCCGACGCCCGCGACCTGATCGCCGATGGCACGATCCACGGCGGCATGATCCCCAAGGTCGAAACCTGCATCGACGCGATCGAACGCGGCGTGGAGGGCGTGGTCATCCTCAACGGCAAGACCGCGCATGCCGTGCTGCTGGAACTGTTCACCGAACATGGTGCCGGAACGCTGATCGTTCCCTAGGCCCTTTTCCGCATCGCAACCGGATCGTCCCTTACCCGCAGCCGCCGGCGCCATGCGCGCCGGGGATTGGAAAGCGCGTCAAATCATCTAAAGTAGTCGACAAATGTCCCCACGTATGGCCCAGCGCCCGAACCTCAAAAGGAGCGCATGTGACGACGTATGCGGTATTTCCGGGACTTGAAGCTCTCATGCAGGCATCGAAGAGCCGACGCTGGCTCGGCCACCGCGAAGTGGCGCGGACCCTCGAGGAGGTGTCCGGCTACCTGGCGCAACTGACCGGTCAATCCGAAGATATTAGCCGGTTCATCAATGACAATCACCGGCCGCATCTGACAGATCTGGACCGCATGTTCATCGGTCATGTCGCCATTCAGGTCGGCATTGCGCGCGAGGTTTTCGACGAAATCCAGGTCGACGGGCTGGTCGGCTGCTCCATTGGCGACCTCGCGCGCCTGCACCTGTCCGGCGCGCTGACCCTGCCCGAGACCGTCGACCTGGCATGGTATTGTGCCATGCACCGCCGCCAATGCCCGCCCGGCCGTATGGCCAATGTGCGGCCCGTGCAGGGCCGGTTCACGGACGATCAACTCGACTGGCTTGCCTCGACCGGAATATCGCTGAGCCTGTGGTCGGACCGGCACGCGGCCCTGGCGGCATCCGACACCGAGATAGATGCGGTCGTCGCGCCGGCGGCAGGCTATGGCCTGAAGATCCGGAAGGTTTACGACTATCCGTTCCATTCGTCGGCGATGTTGCCGCTGGCCGAACGGATCCTTGCCGATTCGGCGCGCTGGGATGTGCGGCCGGCGCACACAAGCGTATTTTCGAGCGTGTGGCTGCGCGCCCTCTCGTCGCCGGAAGAAACGGCCCGGGAAGCGCTCGCGGGCGCCACGCAGCCGGTACTGTGGAAAGAGACCATCGATCGCCTTCATCGCGAGCATGGCGTGTCCAGGCTGCTCAATATCGGCCCGTCGGACACGGTGACCGCCTGGATCGCGGATAGCCCGGAACACGGGAACCTGACGGTGGTCGAGGCTTGGGACCTGACGCGATGCGACGTCACAGCAGTGTAGGCGCCGCCGGGGGCGCCACGGCCATGCAGAGGGCAGAATCGCCGCCGCCGCCGAACCGTCGCCATTCCTTGCTGCGTTTCGCGGATGTCGACCGGATCGATGCGTGCCTGGAACCCGGATTTTGCGAACCGGCTGTCCGCTTCACGATCAAGGGACGGGAAACGGCGATCCTGCTGGACGGCGCCCTGATCCATCATTGCTTCGTGGCGAACGCGGAAAACTACGTCCATTCGCCGATACGCCAACGGATCATGAGACCCGTTTTCGGCGACGCGATGGTCGTGATCGATGGCGACAAATGGAAACGGGCCAGAAAATCCACCGCTCCCATGTTCACGCCCGAACGGCTGGCCGGTTACCCGGGTGCGATGCACGCGATCTGCACACGCGAGTTCGACGCATACGGCTGGACGGCCGCGCCGCTGCGGCTTTCCGACCTGTTCACGCGCATAGCCTTCGAAGCCATGTCCGCGACGCTGTTTTCCGGCGCGTTTTCAGACGGGCGCGACGATTTCCTGGCCGATATCTCTGAGGCCAGGGCCGCGTATGGCACCAATGAAGCGCTCACCCAGGGAACGGTCGCCCTGTGGCTGCCGGAGATGCCGGCGTTGCGCGACATCGCCGCGGTCGCAAGATGCCGGGCCCGGATCGAACGCGTCATAGACCGGCGCCTCGACGCACACTGCCGAGGCAGGGCGGACGAGACAAACGATCTCCTCGACGCGCTTGTCATAAACGCCGATCCCGGGCTCGATGCCGCTGCGCTGCGGACATATCTGGTCAACAACGTCATGGGCTTCGTCATGGCCGGCCACGAGACATCGGCCTCCGCGCAAAGCTGGATGGCGTATCTCCTGTCGCAGTCGCCGGACGTTCTGGCGCGCGCGCGCCGTGAGGCCGACGCGCTACACGCCGGGTCCGTGCCGCCCGAACGTTGGCACGAAGCAGCGCCCTATCTGCGGGCCTGTGTCGATGAAACCCTGCGCCTGTATCCGCCGGTCCCGGTGATCCCGCGCAAGGCGGTTGGCCCCGACCGTTTCGGCGCCACCACCATTGCCGGCGGATCGCTGGTTATGATCGTGCCGGGCTTGCTGCACCGCCTGCACCGCTACTGGGAAACGCCGGACCTTTTCGATCCGGAACGGTTTTTCGGCGCGCGCCGGGCCGGCCAGGCGCGGTTTTCGCACCTGCCATTCGGCATTGGGCCGAAAACCTGCATGGGCCAGGGCATGGCTGTCCGTGAAATCGTGATCGTGCTGGCGGAATTTATTCGCCGCTTCGATTTCGCCTATGTCGGCAACGGGCCGCCGCGCCCGCGGATGCGGGTGACGTCGACCCCGGACAATGGCGTACCGATGCGGGTGAGGCCCCGCATCGGGAGTTGATCTCTCAAGCCTCCGGCGCCGGCTGCATCGGCCGCGCGCCATGCTGCGCGGCCTGCGGGCGCGGCAGCAACTGAACCATCAAGGCGATGACCACGAAGGCCGCCGTGTTGTAGAACAATGCGCCGACCAGCGCGTGCTTGAACACGTCGAGCGGCGCGCCGCCGATCTGGAGCCCATCGGCCAGGCGCGAAAAGAAGATCTGGCCCATCAGCGCCACGCCGAGCGCGCCGCCGATCTGCTGGAACGACTGCAGGGCGCCCGAACCGGACCCGGCGTCGCGCGGCGGCACGTTCGACAGCACGGTCTGGAACATCGGTGAAATGGCGACACCGAGCCCGATGCCGCCGATCAACAGCGGCAGGGCGAAGTGCAGGCGGTCGAGGGGGGCGTCCACCGCCTGCACGACAAAGTGCAGCCAGACCATCGCGCCTGCCAGCAGCAGTGAACCCGCGGTGATGCGGCGGCGCGGCCAGCGCATGCCGAGGCGCCCGGAGACGACCGAGGCGATCAGAATGCCGCCGGAGAACGGCATGGTGGTGATGCCCGACTGCAGCGGTGTCAGGCCATTGCCGTTCTGGAGGAAAATGGCGAGCACCAGAAAAAAGCCCGGGATCCCGGAAAACAGGATCGCAGCCATGGCCGTGCCGATCAGGAACCGCCGGTTGGCCATCAGCGTGACCGGCAGGAGCTCGGGTTTGCCGCCGGCCTTCTGGCGGCGTTCCCACAGCACGAACAGGATCGCCGCGGGCAGCGCCGCCGCGATCATGACAAATACCCAAGCCGGCCATCCGGCTTCGCGGCCTTCGATCAGCGGGTAGATCAGCAGCACGATCGTGAGACCCGCAAGCAGGATCCCGCCCCAGTCATTGCGCATCTGGCGGGCGCCGGGAATCGGCGGGATGAACCGGAACGCGCCGGCGACCGCCAGGACGCCGATCGGGATATTGACGAGGAAGATCGGCCGCCAATCGAGCCCGGCAATGTCGACATCGATCAGGAACCCGCCCGCTGCTGGCCCGGTGACCGAGGCGAGACCCGCGACCAGGCCGAACAGCGAAAACGCGGCGGCGCGCTCATGCGGCGGAAACAGCACCTGCGCGATTGCCAGGGTCTGCGGCACCATCATGGCGCCGCCGACGCCCTGTAGCACCCGCGCCGCGATCAGCATGCTCATCGAAGGCGCCATGCCGCACAGGGTCGAGCCGATGGTGAAGACGACGACGCCGATCAGGAATATACGGCGGCGGCCGTAAATGTCGCCAAGCCGGCCGAACGGCAGCAGGCCAAGGGCGAAGGTGAGGATATAGGCGGCCACGACCCACTCGATCTGGCTGCTCGTAGCGCCGAACGCGCGCTGCAGGCTGGGCATGGCGACATTGACGATGGTGACGTCGATCATGTTCATGAAGCTGGCGATCAGCAGGGTGAACATCGCCATCCAGCGATCGGGACGGGCCTCATCCCCCTCGGTGGCGGCATTGGCGTCGGTCATGTTTTGTCCCTCGCTAGGCGCGCCGCTTTGGCGGCATCTGATTCGAGCGACCGCACCAGTTCGGCGGTCAGTGCGTGAAATGCGGCGGCGGGGGCGCTGGCATTGCGCTTGCGCCAGGTGAGCGCGCCGATCACCATGCCGGCGGCGGTCGGCGGGTCGAGATCCGCGCGGAAACTGCCGTCGGCGACGCCGTCGCGTAAAATCGCGGCGATCTGCCCATGCCAGTAATCGACCATCTTCTGCATGATTGCGGCAACCGCCTCGTCGCGGCGTGCCCGGATCAGGAGTTCCGAATAGACGAGATAAAGCTCGGGCGTTTCGCGCTGCCCTTCCTCATAGTCGTCGAATTCCTGCTGCAAGCGCTCGAGCGCGTTCATGCCGTCGCGCGGATGCCGCTCGTGCTGGGCCATGAAATCGTCGCGCAACGACTGGGCAAGCAGTTCGACCAGCGCGGCCTTGGTGGGGACGTGATAGTGGAGCGTCGCGACATTTATACCGACCCGCTCGGCGATATCGCGGGTTCGCAGGCCCTCGAAACCCGATTCGGCGATCAATGCGCGTGCCGCGCGCGCGATCTCGTCGCGGCGGTCGGCGGTGCTGCAGTAGTGTTGCGTCTGTTTCAAAGTCATCAATCAATCACTTGATTGATTTTGTCGCAGGAGTCAAGCGGACAACCGGGACCTGCACGCCCGGCGGCGGTCAGCGCCAGGTCGATAAGCGGATCGGACAGCGTCTCAGAACCAGTCTTTCCACCTGAACCAGGCGACCAGCCCGACCGCTACGGCCAGCATCAGGCCAAGCGCTGTCGGATAGCCGTAGGCCCAGTGCAGTTCGGGCATGTTCCACGGCGACGAATCCGGCGCGAAATTCATGCCCCAGACACCGGCCAGGAAGCTGAGGGGAATGAAGATGGTGGCGATGATGGTCAGGACTTTCATCACCTCGTTCATCCGGTTGGACAGGGACGACAGGTAGAGGTCGAGCAGGCCGGTGGCGAGTTCGCGGTAGGTCTCGACGATGTCGATGAGCTGCATGACGTGGTCGTGGGTGTCGCGCAAATAGTGCCGCGCATTCTTGCCGATGAAATCGTTGTCCTCGGTACGCAGGCTCGCCATGACCTCGCGCGATGGCCACAGCGACCGCTTGACCGCCTGCAGCTCGCGCTTGATGGCATGCAGTTCGTTCACGTGGTTTGGCTGCGGGTCGGTCGCGATGACATCCTCGAGCTCCTCGAGCCGCTCGCCCAACCTCTCGGCCAGCGGGAAATAGGCGTCGATGATCGCGTCGATGACCGCATAGGCCAGGTAGTCCGCCCCGGCTTCGCGGATCTGTCCCTTGGCCCGGCGCAGCCTGTCGCGCACCGCTTCGAGGCAATCGCCGGGCACTTCCTGGAAGGTCAGAACGAAGTTCCGGCCCAGAAACAGGGAAAACTGCTCCTTCGAAGCTATGGTATGCTCCGTCATCATGTGAACGACGACGTAGACGCAGTTTTCGAAATCCTCGGCTTTCGGCCGTTGGTGGAGGTTCATGACGTCCTCCAGCGCCAGCCGGTCGAGGCCGAACAGCGCGCCGATGCGTTCGACCGAACCGGCATTGCCGACACCGGCGACGTCGAGCCAGACGGTCTTGCCGGCGTCCAGCGCCGCCCTGACCTGGTCGAGATCGGCGTCGGACGTCTCGTCCAGCCCGGATTTGTCATAGGCGATCAGTTGCAGGACCGGCGGTGCGACCGACGGATCGTCGAACAGCGTGCCGGGCGGCGCGCCGACCGGCGTGCGGCGACTGGAAACAATCGTTATGCGGCCGCGTTTGCCAGCCAAGCGCGAATCCCCTGTAAACCGGTGGCGAGCTTACCAGCCGGAGACGATCCTTGTCTCCAGGAAGTCTTCCAGCTCCTGCGCGCTACGCTCGCGTCTGTTGCCTGACTGCCTGTAGCCGCACAGCCCCCCGGTCGCCGGTTCGATGACGCCGAGGTCGCGCGCGACGGATCGGCACCATGGTTCTTGCAGCCGGTCCTGTCTAGCCTGCAAAAACGCGCTTCGGCCTGAATTCGCCGGCCTCGACCGCGCCGATAGCAACCAGGCGGCCGCGCGCCGTGGCATAGGCCTCGTCAGCCTCGACCGGCGCGTCGCGGCCGCGTAGAACCACCGGATTGCCGAGGCGCACACGGGTCGCCGCATCGTCGTTGAGCGCGATATGGGGCAGGTCTTCGAGCGCGGCAGCGGTTCCGACCAGCAGCGCGTCGATGGCCGCGAAGCGGTTTTTCCGGGGCGCACCGATACCGGCATCGTCCTCGCCTGCGTCCGCTTCCCCGGCGGCGCGCGCTGTTTCGAGTTCGGCAACGGTGACGAAATCCTTTTCGGAGAACGGCGCGACCTCGACGCGGCGCAGCATCGAGACATGGCCGAAGCAACCGAGCTGGCGGCCCATGTCGCGGGCCAGCGAGCGTACATAGGTGCCCTTGCCGCATTCGACCTCGAACGCGGTGTGGTCACCGTCATGGGACAGGATGTCGAGGCGGTGGATTTCGACTTCGCGCGCCGGGATCTCGACGCGCTCGCCGTCGCGGGCAATGTCATAGGCGCGTTCGCCGCCGATCTTGATGGCCGAAAACTGCGGCGGCACCTGGCTGATCACGCCGGTATAGTCGGGCAAAAGCGCCTCGATGTCACCTCGGGCAGGCCGGGCCTCGGAGGTTTCGGTCGCCGCACCTTCGAGATCGTCGGTCGCCCGCTCCTCGCCCCAGGTGACGGTGAAACGGTAAATCTTGGCGCCGTCCTGCACATAGGGCACGGTCTTGGTGGCGTCGCCCAACGCGATCGGCAGCATGCCTGACGCCAACGGATCGAGCGTGCCGGCATGACCGGCCTTCTGAGCGTTGAACAGCCACTTGACCTTGGAAACCGCCTCGGTCGAACCCATGCCGGCGGGTTTGTCGAGAATGATCCAGCCGGAGATCTCGCGGCCCTTCTTCTTGCGCTGCCGGGCCATCACGCGTCTCCTTCGTCGTCGTCATGGCCGAGGTCGCGGGCAACTTCCGGCGAATGCAGCAATTCGTCGATCTTGCGGAAATTCTCGAACGAGGTGTCGAGGCGGAAGCGGAATTCCGGCATGTATTTCATCTGGTGCAGGGACCGCGCGGCGCGGCCGCGGATGAAACGCGCGTTTTTCGCCAGCGCCTTGACAATCGCTTCGCCGTCGGCGTCGCCGAGCGGCGAGACGAAGGCGGTGGCGATCTTGAGGTCGGGGCTCATGCGCACCTCGGAGACCGAGATGACCGTGCGCTCCAGCAATTCGTCGCGGATTTCGCCGCGCTGGAGGATGTCGACGAGAGCGTGGCGCACCTGTTCGCCGACGCGCAATTGGCGCTGGGTCGGACCCTTCGCGGATTCAAAGCGGGACATTTGAATTTCCTTCACTCGCGACCGCGGGATGGGACCGCCGGCCGCGCTGCAAACTGGCAGGGTCCGCGGTTTCCCGCGCAACCCCTGTTCCGTGACCCATAAGGCGCGTTAAAGCGACCTTTCGATCTGCTCCACGCGGAAGCACTCGATGACGTCGCCGGCGCGAATGTCCTCGTAGTTCTCGAAGGCCATGCCGCATTCCTGTCCGGACTGAACCTCCGAGACCTCGTCCTTGAAGCGCTTGAGCGTCTTGAGCTTGCCTTCGTGAATGACGACGTTGTCGCGCAGCAGGCGCACGCCGACGCCACGCTCGACCTTGCCCTCGGTCACGCGGCAGCCTGCCACCTTGCCGACCTTGGTGATGTTGAACACCTCGAGGATCTCGGCGTAGCCGAGGAAGGTTTCGCGGCGTTCCGGCGAAAGCAGGCCGCTCATCGCCTTCTTCACGTCGTCGACCAGGTCGTAGATGATGTTGTAGTAGCGGATCTCGATCCCGGCCTTTTCGGCGGCATCGCGCGCCTGCTTGTTGGCGCGGACGTTGAAGCCGATAATTGCCGCTTCGGAGGCCTCGGCCAGTGAAACGTCGGATTCGGTGATGGCGCCGGCGCCCGAGTGGACGATGCGTGCGCGCACCTCTTCGGTGCCGAGCTTCTCCAGCGCGGCGGCGATCGCCTCGACGGAGCCCTGCACGTCGCCCTTGATCAGCAGCGGGAATTCGGCGAGCTCGGACGACTTGGCCTGGGCCATCATCTGTTCGAGTGAACCGCGCGAACCGGCTTGGCGTGCGACCGCCTTTTCGCGCGCGAGGCGCTGGCGGTATTCGGAGATCTCGCGGGCCTTGGCCTCGTTCTCGACCACCGCGAAACGGTCTCCGGCCTGGGGCGTGCCCTGCAGGCCGAGAACCTCGACCGGCATCGCCGGCCCGGCCGACTTGAGCTGGTCGCCGCGGTCGTTGATCAGGGCGCGCACGCGGCCCCACTCGTTACCCGCGATCAGGATGTCGCCGGTGTTGATCGTGCCGGCTTGAACCAGAACGGTCGCCACCGGACCGCGGCCGCGGTCGAGCTTGGCCTCGACCACCGCACCTTCGGCCGGACGGTCGGGATTGGCCTTCAGGTCGAGCAGTTCGGCCTGCAGCAGGATCGCCTCAAGCAGCTTGTCGAGATTAGTGCCCTTGACGGCGGACACCTCGACGTCGAGCACCTCGCCGCCCATCGACTCCACGAACACCTCGTGTTGCAGCAGTTCGGTACGGACCTTCTGCGCGTCGGCGGCGGGTTTGTCGATCTTGTTGATCGCCACGATGATCGGAACGCCGGCCGCCTTGGCGTGATTGATCGATTCGATCGTCTGCGGCATCACGCTGTCGTCCGCCGCCACCACCAGGATCGCGATATCGGTTATATTGGCGCCGCGGGCGCGCATGGCGGTGAACGCAGCATGGCCCGGCGTGTCGATGAAGGTGATCAACTGGCCGTTCTTCTCGACCTGGTAGGCGCCGATATGCTGGGTGATGCCGCCGGCCTCGCCGGACACCACATTGGCATTGCGGATGGCGTCGAGCAGCGACGTCTTGCCGTGGTCGACGTGGCCCATGATGGTCACGACCGGCGGCCGTGGCTTCATGTCCTCGGGCTTGTCCTCAACGTCGAAGATCCCGGTCTCGACATCGGATTCCGAGACGCGCTTGACCGTATGGCCGAACTCGACCGCGATCAGCTCGGCGGTGTCGGCGTCGATGACGTCGCCGGGCTTGAACATCTGGCCCTGCTTCATCATGAACTTGACGACCTCGACCGACCGCTCGGCCATGCGCTGGGCGAGCTCCTGGATTGTGATCGTCTCGGGCAGGACCACTTCGCGAAGGATCTTCTCGCGCGGCTCCTGGGTCTGGCTGCGCTTGAATTTCTCCATGCGGCGCCGCATCGACGACAACGAACGGCCGCGGCCTTCGCCGTCATCGGACGTTGCGCGATTGAGCGTCAGTTTGCCGCGGCGGCGGTCTTCCTCGGCTTTCGGCTTGGCCGGGCGCGGCGCGGCGGCCTCGGGCTTGGCAGGTCCACCGCCCCCACTCCCGCTGCGACGCGGGCTGCGGGCGCTTTCGGCATCGCCGGCAGCATCCGGCTGCATCGCCGCCTTGGACGTATCGGCGTCGAGATTGCGCTTGCGCGCCTTTTCTTCGGCCAGCACCTTGGCTTCGGTTTCAGCCTGCAGACGTGCGGCTTCCTCGGCCTGGCGTAGCTCCGACTCCTCGCGCTCCTTGGCGCGGCGCTCGTCTTCTTCCGCTCTGCGCTGGGCGTCGATGGCCGCGAGCTTGCGTTCCTCGACCTCGCGGACCTTGGCTTCCTCGAGCGCGCGGCGGCGGGCCTCGATCTCTCCGCTGGACAGATCGGACAGGACGACGCCGGAGGCCTTGTCCTCGGACTTCGGCGCGGCAGTGGGCGCAGCCGGTGCGGCGACCTTCGGCTTGGCGCCGGCCGGAGCGGGTGCCGCCTCCGGTTTTTCGTCGGGGCGCGAGAACTTGCGCTTCTTGGTTTCGACAACGACAGCCTTGGACCGTCCGTGGCTGAAGCTCTGCCGCACGGTACCTTGTTCGCCGCCGGGCCGCTTGAGGGTCAGCGGCTTCTTCGGCGTTACGCTCAACGTCTTGTCGTCACCCGGTTTGGTATCACTCATTCCAGTTCCTTCACGGCTTCGGCCGTACGTGCGTCGTTCCGCGGACATTCCCGATATTGGTCCAGCGCAACGACACGTTTGATCGCCGCACGACCGGCGTCTCCGCCGAGCACGGCTGCATGTATCACATTTGTGGCCCCCAATGCCAAATCCAATTCGGCACCGGAGAAAAGTTTGTAGGCGGGTATAACGGGACCACCCATATATTCAACCGCCCTTCGCGCCTGATCGAGCTTGCGGATGCCGTCGTCGGCGCCTTCGAGCGCGTGCAGCACGCCGATCGCCTTGCCGCTGCGCACCGACGCCTCGCATTTGGCTGCTCCCATCACGAGGCCTCCGGCCTTGCGCGCGAGACCCAGGCTGCCGAGCGCAGCCCGCACCAGCAGGGCATCGACCCGGGCGCCAAGATCGGCCGCCGCTTCGACGTCGGCTTTCAGCCCCCGCCTGAACAGTTTGCGGCGCACGGCCTCGTCGACCTTCGACCGTGTCGCCGTGACCCAGCAACCGCGACCCGGGAGATTGCGTTTCAGGTCCGCAACGACCATTCCGTCCGGTCCGGCAACGAAACGGATCATCCCGTGCGGGTCGCCGTTCGTGCGGGTTACGATACAGGTCCGGTCGTTCATAGCGTCCAAGCGCGTTTCCCCGTTTCTCCGATCAGGCCTCGGCCTGCTCTGCCTCGGCGGTTTCCTCTTCGGCGTCGGCGGCGAGTTCTTCCTCGGTCACCCAGCCGGCCTTCAGACGCGCCGCCATGACCATTTCCTCGGCCTCGGCCTGGGTCGTGCCGAACGGTGTCAGCACGCCGTCATGGACGGTCGTCTCGCCATCCTTGCGCTCGCGCCAGCCAACGAGATCATCAGCGGCATAGCCGGCGAAATCCTCGATCGACTTCACGCCATCCTCGCCCACGGCGACCATGATGGCGGTCGTCATGCCCGGGATCTCGCGCAGCTCGTCTTCCACGCCCAGCGCGCGACGCTTTTCGTCGAGTTCCGCTTCGATGCGCTCGAGATATTCGCGCGCGCGGCGCTGGATCTCGTCGGCGGTCTCCTCGTCGAAGCCGTCGATGGAGGAAATCTCCTCGAGGTCGACATAGGCGACTTCCTCGACGCTGGTGAAGCCTTCCGAGGCGAGCACCTGGCCGACCATCTCGTCGACGTTGAGTGCCTCCATGAACAGTTCGGACCGCTCGACGAATTCCTTCTGGCGGCGCTGCGATTCCTCTTCCTCGGTCAGGATGTCGATATCCCAGCCGGTGAGCTGCGACGCGAGGCGCACATTTTGGCCGCGGCGGCCGATCGCCAGCGAAAGCTGCTCGTCTGGCACCACGACCTCGATGCGTTCGGCATCCTCGTCGAGCACGACCTTGGCGACCTCGGCTGGCTGCAGCGCGTTGACGATGAACGAGGCCGCGTCGGGCGACCACGGAATGATATCGATCTTCTCGCCTTGAAGCTCGCCGACCACCGCCTGGACGCGGCTGCCGCGCATGCCGACGCAGGCGCCGACCGGGTCGATCGAGGAATCGCGGCTGATGACCGCGATCTTGGCGCGCGATCCCGGATCACGGGCGACCGACTTGATCTCGATGATGCCATCGTAGATTTCAGGCACTTCCATGGCGAACAGTTTCGCCATGAACTGCGGATGGGTGCGGCTCAGGAAGATCTGCGGCCCGCGCGGCTCGCGGCGCACGTCGTAGACATAGGCGCGTACGCGGTCGCCATACTTGAACAGTTCGCGCGGGATCAGCTCGTCGCGGCGGATGATCGCCTCGCCACGGCCGAGGTCGACGATGACATTGCCGTACTCGACGCGCTTGACCGTGCCGTTGACGATTTCGCCGATCCGGTCCTTGAATTCGTCGAACTGGCGGTCGCGCTCGGCTTCCCGCACCTTCTGGACGATCACCTGCTTGGCCGACTGGGCGGCGATGCGGCCGAAATCCATCGGCGGAAGTTGTTCGGCGATCGAATCGCCGACCTGCGCTTCCGGGTTGCGGGCGCGGGCGTCTTCCAGCGAGATCTGCGTGTCGAAATCCTCGACCTGTTCCACGACTTCCATCAGGCGCTGCAGCTTGATGTCGCCGGTCGTCGGATTGATGTCGGCGCGGATATTGGTTTCAAGGCCGTAGCGCGAGCGCGCCGCCTTCTGGATCGCATCGGCCATCGCCTGGATCACGATCTGCTTGTCGATCGACTTCTCGCGCGCGACCGCGTCAGCGATCTGGATAAGTTCAAGCCTGTTTGCACTGACTGCCATCGTATTCTCCCTTGGCGGGTTTCCGGCCCTTCGGCCGGTTCCGTGCTTCCGTCTACCTAGTCGTCGCTCCCGCCATCGGCGGCAGCGTTGTCGTCATGCTTCTTCTTCTTGGCGGCCTTGCGGGCCTGCCGGTCGTTCCTCAGTGCATCGCGCACCAGATCGTCGGTCAGGATCAACCGCGCCTCGTCGATCGCCTCGAACGGGATCGTCACGGTCGGCTCGTCGCCATAGCTGGCCTGATCGCGTTCCAGTACGAAACCGTCTTCCGCGACATCGCCAATCCGGCCGCGAAAGCGCTTGCGGTTTTCGACCAGCACGGCGGTCTCGAGCTTGGCGAGATGCCCTTTCCAGGCCGCGAAGTCGGATTTGCGCACCAGCGGTCGGTCGATGCCGGGCGACGAAACCTCGAGATGATAGGCCTTGTCGATCGGATCCTCGACATCGAGGGCCGGTGAGATCGCGCGGCTCAACTCCTCGCAATCCTCGACGGTCATGGTTCCGTCGGGCCGCTCGGCCATGATCTGCAGCGTCAAACCGTTCTGTCCGGTCAACCGCACGCGCACAAGGCGATAGCCCATCGCTTCGATCACCGGCTCGACAATACCCGCGACGCGGGCATCGATGCCGGTCTCCACGATGATCCGCCCTTCGTTCGCAGCGATGGTGTCGTGTTCCGTCAACAAGGATCTCCCTGAGGGCCGCCCCTGCCGGGATAACAAAAAAGAGCGGGACCGGGTGGACCCACTCTTCGTCTGAAGCGACCAAGAATTTGAAAGTTATATAACCCCTGCCGCCCTCAATTGCAAGCGGCGCGCGGCCGGCTCCGGTCGCTCCGGCAGCGGCTCGGGCGCCGGGCGGCACAGCCGGTCAGGTGCGCGTAAAGGTCAGGTAGGCCGGGGTCCGGCCTTCGCGGATCGCCTTGGCCTCGTACCGCGTTCCGGGCCAGCCCTCGTAGGGATTGCGCCAATCGTCCGGCCCGGATGCCCTCCACTCGAACTGAGGGTGCGCGCGGCAGTGCTGCAGCGTCCAGTTGACATAGGTGTCGATGTCGGAGGCGAAACGGAAGACGCCGCCGGGCCTGAGCACGCGGGCGAATCGGTCGAGATTGACCCGGCTGACAAAGCGCCGCTTCCAGTGGCGCTTTTTCGGCCACGGGTCGGGATAAAGCAGGTCGATGCCGGCGAGCGAGCCGGCGGGCAGCCAGTCGAGGAGACGGGTTGCGTCGTCGTCGTAGAGCCGCAGGTTTGCTTGCGGCGATACGGCGAGCGCCGCCGCCATTTTCGCCATGCCGTTGACGAAAGGTTCGACGCCGATGAAGCCGGTATCTGGAAACCGGACCGCCTCGTGAAGCAGGTGTTCGCCGCCGCCGAAACCGATCTCCAGCCGGACATTTGTGACCGGCACGCCGAACAGCGCGCGCAGATCGGCCGGGGCGGGATGGTCGAGGTCAAGTCTCAGCGTGCCGAGGACCGTTTCGAGCGCTGCAGCCTGGCTCGGGCGCAAAGACTTGCCGCGCCGCCGGCCGAAGAAAGCTTCCGTCGCCCGGCTTTTTCGCGGTTCGTCGGTCATGGCATTCGTGGACCGGCGGCCCTTCAGGCCCCCTTGAGCGCCTGCTTGAGCGCTTTGGTCAGGTCGGTCTTCTCCCAGGAGAACGATCCGTCACGTCCCGGTTTGCGTCCGAAATGGCCATAGGCGGCGGTGCGCGCATAGATCGGCTTGTTGAGATCGAGATGCTTGCGGATGCCCGATGGCGAGAGGTCCATGACCGCGCGAATCGCCTTTTCCAGCGCTTCATCTTCGACTTTGCCGGTTCCATGCGTGTCGACATATACCGACAGCGGCTGGGCAACGCCGATGGCGTAGGAAAGCTGGATCGTGCAGCGGTCGGCCAGACCGGCGGCAACGACGTTCTTCGCCATGTACCGGGCGGCATAGGCGGCCGAGCGGTCGACCTTGGTGGTGTCCTTGCCCGAAAACGCGCCGCCGCCATGGGGTGCGGCACCGCCATAGGTGTCGACGATGATCTTGCGGCCCGTGAGCCCGGCGTCGCCGTCGGGGCCACCAACCACGAACTTGCCGGTCGGATTGATGTACCAGTTGCAATCCTTGGCGATCGGCAGGTCGCCGAGCGCTTCGCGGATATAGGGTTCCACCACCTGGCGGACCTTGGCTGAATTCCAGCTCCCGTCGGTGTGCTGGGTCGACAGGACGATCGAGACAACTTCGGCCGGCTTGCCGTCGACATAGCGCACCGTCACCTGGCTTTTCGCGTCGGGACCGAGCTTGCCGGCATCGCCCTCGCCCGCATGGCGCGCGGCGGCCAGAAGCTCGAGGATCTTGTGGCTATAATAGATCGGCGCCGGCATCAGGTCCGGCGTCTCGTTGCAGGCGTAACCGAACATGATGCCCTGGTCGCCCGCGCCTTCCTCGCCCTGGCGATCGGCCGCGTTGTCCACGCCTTGCGCGATGTCGGCGGACTGGCCGTGCAGCAGCACATCGATCTTTGCCGTCTTCCAGTGGAAGCCGTCCTGCTCATAGCCGATCTTGCGGATCGCACGGCGCGCGGCGGAGCGGAACTTCGACGGATTGACCCTTGGATGCCCGGTCGCGTCGGTCAGGTAATTGCCGTCCTTGTCCTTCTTCAGCATCGTTTCAGGGACGCGCACCTCGCCGGCGATGACGACACGGTTGGTCGTGGCCAGCGTTTCGCACGCGACCCGAACGCGCCATTTTTCGTCGTCGCCGATCTTGCGGGCTTCGCGGTAGATCAGGTCGACGATTTCATCGGAGATACGGTCGCAAACCTTGTCGGGATGCCCCTCGGAAACCGACTCGCTCGTAAACAGATAGTTGGCGCGCTGCACAGTAGTCCCCTCAAAGAAAACGCGCGGCCGCTGCGCCGCGCACGATGTCGATGCGGGTATTGCCAATACCAGCCGGTTTCGTCAACCCGCGCCTTCATGAAGGGACAGCCGATATCTACGCGCAGCGCCCGGATATTCCGGCCGGTCCTCGGTGCAGGACCGGTCAGTCGGCTTCGGCGTTGCCAAGCGCGCGGACCAGATCGATGACCTTGCGGCGCACTTTCTGATCCGAAATCCTGATGAATGCGCGATTGAGCTGAAGGCCCTCGGAGCTGTTGAGGAAATCGACCACGTAACTTGTCGAGCTGTCCTCCGAAAGGCCGCCGGCGACACTCTCCTGGCCCGGTGCGTCCTCAAAGAAAAACGCGACGGGAACCTGAAGGATGCCGGCGATCGCCTGCAGGCGGCTGGCGCCGACCCTGTTGGTCCCTTTCTCGTATTTCTGGATCTGCTGGAACGTGATCCCGAGGCTTTCGCCGAGCTTCTCCTGGCTCATGCCAAGAATGTTGCGGCGCAACCGGATTCGGCTGCCCACATGGATGTCGATCGGGTTCGGCTTCTTCTTGTTTGCTGTCATTTGATCCTCGCCGCATTCGCGGTTTTTTTGTTATTGCCAGTTTCCTGCCATCGGCGAATTGATCCTTCCATGCCCCGATATCGTCGGGGAGGTTAACGGAAGCGTCGAACGGATCGACGCCAAATATGCCCGCGCCTCTTCGTTCCTGGTGATTGGCCGGTCTGTATTTTGGCCGGTCTCGATCGATCTGCCATTGACAGGTGCCCGCTGTCGGTTCAGCGCCATCATCCCGCCGCTGCCCCTTGTGCGGCGATCCGGATCTTAACCGACCCGTTCAATATGTTCTTCTATGACGTGTGGTGTCAATTGGAGCGAAACCGTGCCGCGAGTCCCAAGCCGAGGGCCGCGAGCGCCAACACGCCTAAAACGAGCAGGCCGTTGCGCGATTGCCGCCAGGGCGACGGCTGCACCAGGGCGGGAATCTTGATTGTGCGGTCAAGATTGCCGACGGCATCAAGCGCCAGGGCATCGACGATGCGGCCATGGGCGTCGATGATCGCCGAGATCCCGTTATTGGCCGCGCGTATGACCGGCAAGCCGATCTCGACTGCGCGTATCTGGGCCTGGCGAAGATGCTGATAGGGACCGGGCGTATCGCCATACCATGCATCGTTGGTCACGTTCACGACGACATTTACGGGGCCGGCAACGCGCGCGGCCTCGCCCGGGAAGATGATCTCGTAGCAGATAAGCGGCAGGGCGGCGATGCCGTCGCCAATCTTGACCGGCTTGCGGTCGGCCGGCGCCGAAAACTCGCCCGGCGCGGTCACGAGCCTGGCCAGCCCCAACCGGCCAAGAAGCAGTTGGAGCGGCAGGTATTCGCCGAAGGGAACCAGATGCAGCTTGTCGGCGGCATCGAGGATCTCGCCGTCGGAGCTGATCGCCACGATCGAGTTGTAATAGCGCGTCGTCTTTTCGGCCGGATCGCCTTCCGAGCGAACCGCACCGGTCAACAGGGTCTGCTCGTCCTGCAGCATCTCGCCTATTGCGCTCAGAATCTCCGGCCGCTCGGTGATGAGATACGGCACGGCGGTCTCGGGCCAGACGACAAGATCGGGCCGCCTGGCGCCGTCCGCCGGCTTCTGCGCCGAAAGCGTCAGGTAGGTGTTCAGGATGCGGCTGCGTTCCGCGTCGTCCCATTTCGCGGACTGGTCGATGGACGGCTGGACGATGCGCACGGCAATCTCGCCGCCCGTATCGTCGCGCGGCAGTGAGAGACGCCACCATCCGAACCCGACATGAAGCGCGACCAGGATGAGGACGATGGCAAGACCGGTCTTGCGATAGCGGATTCCGCCGGCCAGCGCCGGGAGCGAGAAGACGGCCACCGCGGCACCGGTCACCCCGTAAAGCCCGATGACCGCCGAAGACTGCATCGTCAGCGGCACCGGCATCGCCGCATAGCCGATCGCGTTCCAGGGGAAGCCCGTGAACAGGACCCCGCGCAGCGACTCGGCGATTCCGAACCCGGCGGCAAGGGCGAAGATGCGGCCGAGATCGTCGTTCCAGGCAAACCGCGCCAGCGCCGCGGCGAGCCCGTAGAACATGGCGAGCCCCGCGGGCAGGGCAAGGACTGCCAGGGGCAAGGCCCAGGCATAGTCGTCGGCCTCGACCAGTAGTGCGCCGCCGATCCACCACAGGCCGGCTACGAAGTAGCCGAAACCGAACCACCACCCGGTGGCAAATGACGGCCACAACCAGCGCAGCAGGCCTTTGCCGGGTTCGCCATTGGCGCCGTCTAGCAACCAGACGAGCACCGGAAACGACACCAGGCACGCGGCAAAAAAATCGTAGGGCGCTTGCGCGAGTACCGCGAGTGCACCGGCCGCAAATGCGACCGCGCCGCGCCGCCATCCCCACAACAGTATGATTTTGCCGGCCAGGCGCTCCATCGACGGGTCCGTCGCTTGCGAATCAGTTGCGGGGATTTAGAGCCGTTCAGCTCCAAATGGAAAGGGGTTGATGGCGGTGTCAGTTCTCCGCCGTCTGCGGTTCGGCCTTGGTCTGCCGCCGTCTGGCGGCGGCGACGCGGCCCTGGACAATGCGAACCCGCTTGACCCTGCGCGGATCGGCATCGAGCACTTGAAACTCGTAACCCGGTATTGCCTGGACGACCTCGCCGCGCACCGGAACCCGGCCGAGCGTGTTGAAGATCATGCCGCCGATCGTGTCGACATCTTCGGCATGTTCGCCGGCCGAGAAACCGCCGCCGATCATCTCTGCGACGTCATCGATTTCCGCGCGGGCGTCGACCACGAATGCGCCGTCGCCCACCTGCGTGATCAGCGGCTCGTCGTCGTCATGCTCGTCCTCGATGTCGCCGACCACCACTTCGACGATGTCTTCCAGCGAGACCAAGCCGTCGGTGCCGCCATATTCATCGATCACGAGACCCATCTGGATACGCGCGGCCTTCATTTTGGCCATCAGTTCCGATGCGTTCATCGATGGCGGCACGAACAGGACCGGACGGATCAGGTTCAACTCGCCGACAGGTCTCGTCAGATCGACGCAGGACAGGTCGAACGGCTTGGCGGCCGCGGCCGGCCGGTCGCTTGCCGGTGTTTTTTTCGTGCGGCGCCGGGTTCCGGTGCGCGACATCTTGGTCACATAGGCGAGGACGTCGCGGATGTGGATCATGCCGCGCGGGTCGTCGAGCGTCTCGGCATAGACCGGCATGCGCGAATGGCCCGAACTCTCGAACAGCGTCATCAGCTCTCCGAGCGAGGTCGACAATTCGACCGCATCAACTTCGGCGCGCGGCACCATGACATCCTCGACGCACACCTCGCGCAGCCTGAGGATGTTGTTCAGCATCGCCCGTTCTGCCG
>JBNLDE010000064.1:0-19431 GCA_050304175.1 Zhengella sp.
GCCGCGAGCGCCCGGCCGTATCGTACGTCAGAGACCCTTCCGGCACTTGACCGAAACCGGGTAGACGACCGATCTCGAGCCGTGATCGACCCGGGTGATCTTGTGCTTGTTCTTGCGGTTGTCGGACTGGTCGTCAACGGCAACGGAGAACACGAACTTCGCACGGGCGGTCACATCCCATTCGCGCTTGAGCACGTCGGCACGCGCCATGCCGCCCTTGACCTTCTTCTTCAGGTTGTCGGTGCAAGCCTGGACTGGCGTCTCGTACCACCAGGTATTGGCGACGGCGACATTGAGAACGACGCTCTTCTTGTAGACCGCCCAGCCGTTGCTTGTCCCAGCCGTGTGCTGGAAAAAGTAGCCGCGGCTGACCTCGAAGGGCGACGCCTTATGGGTGCCGACAGCCGCCCAGTAGACTCCGTCATGCTTCTTGGTCTTGGCGTAAAGCCGCAGCATGTATTTATGGCTGGACGTGGCGTGGCCGGTGTAGCCGGAACCGTTCGCCTTGACGGCGATCTGCTTCATGTCGATGCCTTCCCTGACCATGTCGACCTTCTCGATCTTTCCGGCATGGGCAACGGTCGCGGCAGTGACGGCGATTGCGGCGATGGCCGCGCGAAATGCAATACTCTTTTTCATCCTGGTTTCCCTCTGGGGTTGGTTTCGTCCCGGGAAAGCCAATCGCATTTGCGGTTTGAACGGGTTCTGAAGCGGCCATTTAGCCGCCATTCATATACCGCCCCTCAGACCGGCGCGCTTGCGCAGGTGGTAAGTGAACGCAAGCGCGATGCAATGTTTCAGGGGAGCGACCGGCAGCGGCTTGCCGGTTTCGATCACGATTGCCCGATCGCCCTCGAAGGTCAGTTGGTCGCCATAGAGACTGCGGAATTCATCGACGAGGTGGGTGTGGCAGATGAACATCAGCGCCACGTCGCCATTGGCGCGCGGCTGCACCCGCACCGAACTGCCGATCCGCGGCTTTGCCGGAGCAAAGCTCTGCTCGCCCCATTTGACGCTTTCCTCAAGCGGGCCAACGCCCGGCGTCTCATACGCCGCGTTGGCAATCAGGGCGCGAAGTCCCTCAAGCATCGGGCCGCTTGAACTGTTTGCGTTCCAGTTCCACCGCCTGGCGGCACACGCAGCCCTCGATGTGGTCGTTGACCAGGCCCATCGCCTGCATGAAGGCATACACGGTCGTCGGGCCGACAAAGCTCCATCCGCGCTTTTTCAGGTCCTTGGAGATGCGCGTTGATGTCTCCGTCTTGCCGAGAGTGATCAGCGTGGGATAGTCGATCACCGGCGGCCGCGCCTCCGGCCCCGGTTCCTGGGCCCAAAAATAGGCAGCGAGCGAACCGAATTCGTCCCGCATCTCCAGCGCCCGCTTCGCATTGTTGATGGTCGACTCGATCTTGCCGCGATGGCGCACGATGCCCGCATCGCGCATCAGGCGCTCGATGTCCTCCGGCAGGAAACGAGCGACCCGCTCGAAATCGAAGCCGGCGAAGGCCGCCCGGAAATTTTCGCGCTTGCGCAGTATGGTCAGCCAGGACAGTCCCGACTGAAAGCCTTCCAGGCAGATCTTCTCGAACAGGCGGATGTCATCCGCGACGGGCCGGCCCCATTCGTGATCGTGATAGTGCAGGTAATCGTCCTGGTTTCCATGCCAGAAACAGCGCATGACGCCGTCGGCGCCCTCGATCAGACCAGTTTTTTCCGTTTCCATTGCCCGCCTGTTCCGCGTTAACCCGCATTTCGGTCAGTTTAACCGGCGATTCACCAGCTTTGTGAAGCCAGCGGTAACCACACCGAAAGCTTTCGCCGAAGAATCGCATTTTATGAATATCGATTCACCTTTCCGACTCCAGCGCGAGTCCACAGTTGCGGTCAATCCTGAAGCCGCATCGTCCTGACGGCGTGCTGTCAGGAACATTTAGACGAGGGAAGTGAGTAGGTTTCATGTATCGATCCGCGTTCCGTATTGCCCTGCCGGTATTGGCTGCCGCCCTGATTTCGTCCACGGCCGCCTCTGCCAATGACCGTTATGTCCAGGCTCCTCCGGTGATTGTCAGCCCGGATCTCTCGGCCCCGTGGGTCATGCAGTTGCGCCGTGCGCCCGTGGGCACCCCCCGCCGCACCGGCAACCGGCTTCCGGCGGGCGTGACCGTGCGCCTGGCCCCCACGCGGCCTCGTGTGGTCAAACGCGCAATCGCGCAGCCGCAAGCAATCACCGTGCCCCGCTACTCCGGAACCGGGCAGGATTCCAACGTGCGGACCGCCGCCTATGTGCGCCAACCGGCCCCTAGGAAGACCACGCGGCAGATGGATCCGATGTTCCTGCCGACCGTCGTCGACTATGACGGCAAGGAAAAGGCCGGGACCATCATCATCGACACGAACCAGCGCTTCCTGTTCCTCGTCGAGGCGGGCGGCAAGGCACGGCGCTATGGCGTCGGTGTCGCAAAGCCGGGCTTCGAATGGGCCGGCACCCACAAGATCACCGACAAGAAGGAATGGCCCGAGTGGCGGCCGCCCCAGGAGATGATCGTGCGCGAAGCCGCCAAGGGGCACTACCTGCCGGTCCACATGGCAGGCGGTCCGGCCAATCCGCTCGGCGCGCGCGCGCTCTATCTCGGCTCCACCCTTTACCGCATCCACGGCACAAACGCGCCCTGGACCATCGGCCAGACCGTCTCGTCGGGCTGCATCCGCATGCGCAACGAGGATGTCATGGACCTGTACAACCGGGTTGGAGTGGGCACCAAGGTCATCGTTATCTGACACCCAAAGCGGGGACACGGCTTCGAGGGGTGGGGACTCGGGCGAAGCCGTCGCGGAAAGGCCGGTACGATTCGCAATCGTGCTGGCCTTTTCTCTTGGCGAATTGTATGAGCGACGCGCGATTATCCGCCGGAGGAACCCATGACCAGCACATCCAACCATCGGGACCTCAAGGGCGCCCCGGTCGCCCGCCGCATCATCGAAAACGTCCGCGCCGAGGTGACGGCCGCCGCCGAGGAAGGCTGGCATCCGCGCCTGGTCTCCATCACCGTCGGCGATACGGGTGCGGTCGATGTCTATGTCCGCAACCAGCGCCGCAAGGCCGAGGAAGCCGGGATCGCGTTCGATGAGCGCCGGTTCGCCGCCGACGTCACCGCCGGCGAGCTCGAAGCCGCAATCCGCTCCATGAATGCCGATCCGCGGGTGACCGGCATCATCATCCAGCGTCCCGTTCCCGCCCACATTCCGATCAAGACGCTGCAGGCGGCCGTACATCCGCTCAAGGACGTCGAAGGCATGCATCCGGCCTCGATCGGCAACATCGTCTACAACGAACTCGACCTGGCGCCCTGTACGGCGGCCGCGTCGGTGGAGCTGCTGAAATCGACCGGCCTCAACCTGGAAGGGCTGGAAGTGGTCGTCGTCGGCCATTCCGAGATCGTTGGCAAGCCGATCGCCTTCCTGCTGATGAGCGAAGGTGCGACCGTCACCGTATGCCACCACATGACGCGCTCGGTCGCCGCCCATGCGCGCCGCGCCGACGCGCTGTTCGTGGCGGTCGGCAAGCCGCGCCTGATCAAGGCCGACATGGTCAAGCCGGGCGCGGCGGTGATCGACATCGGCATCAACACCGAGATTGCCGAGGACGGCACCGAGCGGATCATCGGCGACGTCGACACCGACAGTGTGCGCGACATGGCGAGCTGGATCACGCCGGTTCCAGGCGGCGTCGGCCCCGTGACCGTCGCCATCCTGCTACGCAATACCGTGGTCGCACTGAAGCGTCAGCGCGCCGCCTACGAGGCTGTGTACGGCCCGCGGGAAGACGGGCTGGCCGCGGCTGAGTGATTTCCGGCGTTACCCCGCCGCCAGCAGCTCCTTTTTCGCCCTGCCCTCCGGCACGCCGGCGGGCCTTTCGCCACCATACGCCCAGTTCAACAGCTTGACGGTGTGGACGACCGGGATTCCGGCATCCTCGCCGATCTGGGTGATGCAGCCGATATTGCCGGCGGCGATCAGTTCGGCCTTCGTCGCCTTTAGGTTCTTCACCTTGCGCGCCTTCAGCGTCGCCGAGATGTCCGGCTGCATGATGTTGTAGGTGCCGGCCGAACCACAGCACAGATGACCTTCCGCCGGATCCTTCACGGTGAAGCCGGCCTTGCGCAGCAGCGCCTTGGGCTGGCCGGTGATCTTCTGGCCGTGCTGCATGGAACAGGCGGAATGGTAGGCGACCGTCAGCCCGGTCGCATTGACCGGGTCGGGCAGGTCGAGGGTGGCGAGATATTCGGTGATGTCCTTTGCCAGCGCCGAGACCACGGCTGCCTTTTCGGCCCAGGCCGGATCGAGGCGCAGCATGTGACCGTAATCCTTGACCGTCGTGCCGCAGCCCGACGTGGTGATGATGATGGCGTCAAGCCCGCCATCCGCGATCTCGCGGGTCCAGGCTTCGACGTTACGCCTCGCGGAATCGAGCGCCTGCGCCTCGCGCCCCATGTGGTGGACCAGCGCGCCGCAGCAGCCCTCGCCTTCCGGCACGACAACCTCCACGCCAAGGCGCGTCAGCAGGTCGATCGCCGCCTGGTTTATGTCCGGGTCGAGTACCGGCTGAGCGCAGCCGGTGAGGATGGCGACGCGCCCGCGCTTCTCGCCCTTGGCCGGGCGGGCGCCCGGTTTCGCCGAGGGCGCATCGGAGGGAACGGACGCCGGCGCAAGGCGCAGCATGGCGGCGAGCGGCTTCGTCCGCCCGGCGATGGCGAAGAGCGGCGCGAAGGGCCGGCCAACCTTCGCCAGCGTCAGCGAAGCGCGAAACCGGCCCGGATAGGGCAGGACAAGCGCCAGCATGTTGCGGATCATGCGGTTGAGGAATGGCCGGCGGAATGTGCGCTCGCAATGGGCGCGGGCGTGGTCGACCAGGTGCATGTAGTCGACTCCGGAAGGGCATGTCGTCATGCAGGACAGGCAGGACAGGCAACGGTCGAGATGAGTCACCGTTCGCTCGTCGGCCGGCCGGCCGTTCTCCAGCATGTCCTTGATCAGGTAGATACGCCCGCGCGGGCTGTCGAGTTCGTTGCCGAGCGTCACGTAGGTTGGGCAGGTCGCGGTGCAGAAGCCGCAATGCACGCATCTGCGCAGGATCGATTCCGCTTCCGCGACCTGCGGATCGGCGAGCTGGGCGAGACTGAAATTGGTTTGCATGTCGTCAGCTACCTTAGTGACGCGGTTTCAAGCGCATTTACGATGTATCCCTTCAGGAACCTGTCGGGTTCAGACGCACCCAAAAACGAGAGACCGGAATTGGTAACCGCGACCATGTTTGCACCCAGTCCGTCGACATGTTGCCGGCCATATCGAAGATATCCCTTGGCAACAAGCGAACGCATGTCAGGCGTGTAGGGCGGGCATCCCGCCCTTCCAATAGCCATACCTTCCGGAAAACACTCGCTTATCAGCCAAACCAACGCTCGTTGCCGTTTGGCGGCGTGGGGCGAGCCGAAAGTCGCCGGACGAGGTTGGCGCGCGCATTCTTTCGCGCGGCCCTCGACTGTACGTTTCCAGTCGCTTGACCGCCGTCTGCGGCTGGCCGGGCCTGCGATCCGCCCCATCGCATCCACCTCCCTAGATCCAGATGCTGCGCGGATGCGCAATCGGCTGTTCACGCGCGGCCAGTTGCAGTCCGACGACGACCCGCACAATGACCCAGACAGCGTTTGCGACGACGATGGCATAGCCGACGATGAAGAACAGCGCGCTGATCGAACAGATGGCGAAAACCAGGCCCATCCAGAAGGTGCGGATCGCCCAGTCGTAGTGGGTTTCCATCCAGCCATCGGCTCTGTCATTGTTCATGTAAGCAAGCACGATGCCCGCGATCGGCGCGACCGGAACGATGAATCCGACAAGATAGAGTACGTAGATCAGCTGGATGTTGGCTTGGCCCGGCGCCAGCCATTTGGCGGCGCCAAGGGGCTTGGTGGTCGAGGCATCGTTCATATCCGGTCCCTTCGATGCAGGTGTGGAGGCGCCCCCTGCCCGCATGCCGGCGCGCTGCCGCCATTGATGGCGCAAGGCCCGATCGTCTTCTCGCTCAAATCCACCAGCCCCGCGGGTCTGCGATCTCTTCGCCGCGCGCCGATTTCTGCAGGCCGACGAGGCAACGCGCGATGACCCAGACCGCCACGGCGATCATCGCCAGAACGCCGACAAGGACGATCATCAGCACGACCGAAACAATGCCGGCCGCGAGCGCGATCCAGAAGGTGCGGATCAGCCAGGTGTAGTGGCTTTCCACCCATCCGCCGGCCTTGCCACGGTTCATGTAGGCCATGATGACGCCGATAATCGGGGTGATGCCGACAAAGAAACCGGCCAGATAAAGCGCGTAGATCACCTGGATGTTGGTCTTGCCAGGCTCAAGCCATTTGTCGGTCTCCCGCTGCCGCGGCGCGTCCGGTCCGGTGTCGGTCATGATCTCTCTCCAGTTCGCCCCGCTTCCCGCGATAGTGGAACGTGTTGGCGCTTTTCATCAAGGGGGTGCTTCACACACCACTGACCATTCGGCCGGGATTGAGAATGCCGCCGGGGTCGAACCTGGCCTTGATCCGTTTCGACAGTTCTGCAACCGGCTTCGGCTCCGGCTGGAAAACCGGAATGAGCAGGCGGAACTGCTGATCGGCGCGCACCAGCATCGCATGGCCGCCACCATTTGCGGCAACTGCGCCGCGGACCTGCTCGTCAGCCGGATCGATCCCTTCCATCTGCAGCCACGCAAGGCCGCCCTGCCAGTCGTAAACGGCCGACACGCCGGTTTCCTTGCGAAGCGCCATCACCATGTCATGCGCATCGCTCGGCTTCATCGAAACCCGCCAGACCGGTTTTTTCGGATCACCGGCAAATGGCTTGCAATCGCGTATCTCGCGCCACAATTGCCGCGAGTCGGCTTCCTCCAGCTGCTCGACCTCGCCGAGGCCGCCAAGCAGATCCCGAAGCTTTCCGGCGCGGATGGCGACGGAGTTCTCGAAACCCTCGATCCGCAACAGCGTCGCCGCGTCGCTGCCGAGTTTCCCGTCGAGCACGGTCGAGGCGACAATATGCGGCAAGTGCGCCGCGCCCGACACTTCCGCGCTCGTGGCCATGGCATGGGCCATCGCCGACACTGCCGCGTCGTCGAGCAGGCCTCGAATCGCCAGCGTCACCTCGGTCTCCGTCGCCGGCAGGACCTTGAAGGTCACCTCGGTCAGGAAGCCGAGCGTGCCCCAGGATCCGGCCATGAACTTGACGAGGTCGAGACCGGTGACGTTCTTCATCACTCTTCCGCCATTCCTGACAAGTTCGCCCGCGCCGTTGACAAAACGGACCCCGAGCAGCGAATCCCGCGCAGCACCGGCGACGAAGCGGCGCGGGCCGGAAATGTTGCCGGCGGCAATGGCCCCGATCGTGGGCTCGCCTTGCGAACCGAGCAGGGGGCGATGGTCCATCGGCTCGAAAACGAAACGTTGGCCGTTTTTCGCCAGTTCCGCTTCGATCTCGGCGACGGGCGTACCCGCCTTGGCGATGATGACCAGTTCGGCAGGATCGTAGTCGACGATGCCGCTCAATCCGCGCGAGGACAATGTTGCCTTCGTCTGCATCGGCCGGCCCAAATCGGCGCGCGTGTTTCCGCCGCAGACCGCCAACGGGGTGCGATCGGCACGTGCAGCCGCGATCATCTCGCCGGCTTCGGTCTCGTCGTCGGGAACCAGTTCGGATGTCATGCGGCTTCGTTTCCGGTGTCCCTGCCGTCCAGCGGAAAGACCTTTGACGGATTCATGATCCAGGCCGGATCGAAGGCGTCGCGCACCGCCATCTGCTGATTGAGATCGGCCGGCGAATACTGGTGGCGCATCAGGTCGCGCTTTTCGATGCCGACGCCGTGCTCGCCGGTCAGGCAGCCGCCCGCATCGACGCACAGGCGCAGGAGATCGGCGCCGCATTCCTCGGCCTTGCGCGCTTCTTCCGGGTCATTGACATCGTACAGGATCAGCGGGTGCATGTTGCCGTCGCCGGCGTGGAAGACATTGGCGACGCGCAAACCGTATTCGGCGACGATGCGGCCGGTCTCCTTCAACACATGGGAGAGCTGCCCGAGCGGCACCGTGCCGTCCATGCAGATGTAGTCGGCGATGCGGCCGGTCGCGCCGAAAGCCGACTTGCGTCCCTTCCAGATCAGCGCCGCCTCCATGGCCGACTGGCTTTCCTTGACGACCTTTACATCGTGGCGCTTCGCGATCTCCACGATGCGCGCCAGCATGTCGGCCATCTCCGCGTCGGACCCCTCGACCTCCACGATCAGCAGCGCTTCGACATCGAGCGGGTATCCCGCGTGGGCGAAGGCTTCGCATATCTCGATCGCCGGCTTGTCCATGAATTCGATGGCCACCGGAATGATGCCCGAACCGATGATCTCCGCGACGCAGGCACCGGCGACTTCCGACGAATCGAACCCGAACAGGACCGGCCTGGCGCCCGCGGGTTTGGCGATCAGCCGCACGGTTGCCTCGGTAATGATGCCGAGCTGACCTTCGGACCCGCAAACCAGGCCGGTGAAATCATAGCCCGGCGCATCTAGCGCGCCGCCGCCGAACTCGACCACCGTGCCGTCGAACAGCACCATTTTCACGCCAAGCAGATTGTTGGTCGTGACACCGTATTTGAGACAGTGCGCGCCGCCGGAATTCATGCCGATATTGCCGCCGATCGTGCAGGCGAGCTGCGATGACGGATCGGGCGCATAAAAGAAGCCGTCGGCATCGACCTCGTTGGAGATATTGATGTTGGTAACGCCGGCCTGCACGCGGGCGATGCGGTTCGGATAGTCGATTTCCAGGACCCGGTTCATCTTGGACAGACCGATCACGACAGCGTCTTCCTGCGGTATCGCGCCGCCCGAAAGCGACGTACCGGCGCCGCGCGGTACCACCGGCACCTTTTCGCGGGCGAGATACTTCATCACCGCCGCGACCTGGGCGGTGGTCTCCGGCAACACGACGGCCAGGGGCACGCGACGGTAGGCGGTGAAGCCATCCGTCTCGAACGGCACAAGTTCGCGAGGGTCGCTGACAAGGCAGTCGGCGGGAACGAACTCGGCCAATTGCGCGATGATCTCGGCGCGCCGGGCGATGATGCGTTGATCGGGCTTGATGAAAGCTATGTTGGACATCCGACAGATTCACCTGAAAAGTGGTAAAAACACTTTACCGCTTCTGCGGGAGCGGAGCAACGGTCCGGGCCATCGGCTTTTATGCCGCGGCGTACCCGTGTTGTGGCAATCTGCGCATACAGAAAGGGCGGCCCGAAGACCGCCCTTTCCGGAGTTCTGGACTGGATGGCTGGATCAGAAATCCATGCCGCCCATGCCGCCCATGCCGCCGCCGGGCATGCCGGCACCAGCGCCGCCATTGTCCTTCTTCGGCGCCTCGGCGATCATGGCCTCGGTGGTGATCAGCAGGCCGGCGATCGACGCCGCATCCTGAAGCGCGGTGCGCACGACCTTGACCGGATCGACGATGCCCATGGCGATCATGTCGCCATATTCGCCGGTCTGGGCGTTGTAGCCGAACGTGTCCTTCTTGCTCTCGAGGATCTTGCCGGCAACGATCGAAGCCTCGTCGCCAGCATTCGTGGCGATCTGGCGGGCCGGCGACTGAAGCGCACGGCGCACGATGTTGATACCGGCTTCCTGGTCCGCGTTGGCGCCCTTGGTCTTGAGGTCAGCGGAAGCGCGCAGCAGGGCCACGCCGCCACCGGGGACGATGCCTTCCTCGACCGCGGCACGGGTCGCATTGAGCGCGTCGTCGACGCGGTCCTTGCGTTCCTTGACCTCAACTTCGGTCGCACCGCCGACGCGGATGACGGCAACACCGCCAGCGAGCTTGGCAAGGCGCTCCTGCAGCTTCTCGCGGTCGTAATCGGAGGTGGTTTCCTCGATCTGCTGCTTGATCTGGGCAACGCGGCCCTGGATCTCCGACTTCTTGCCGGCACCGTCGACGATCGTGGTGTTTTCCTTGGAGATGGACACCCGCTTGGCACGGCCGAGCATGTTGAGGGTCACGTTCTCGAGCTTGATGCCGAGATCTTCCGAGATCACCTGGCCACCGGTCAGGATCGCGATGTCCTCGAGCATGGCCTTGCGGCGGTCACCGAAGCCAGGCGCCTTGACGGCGGCAATCTTGAGGCCGCCACGCAGCTTGTTGACGACGAGCGTGGCAAGGGCCTCGCCTTCGACGTCCTCGGCTATGATGACCAGCGGCTTGGACGACTGAACGACCGATTCCAGAACCGGGAGCATGGCCTGCAGGTTCGAGAGCTTCTTCTCGTGCAGGAGGACGTAGGCGTCTTCCAGCTCGGCAATCATCTTTTCCGGGTTGGTGACGAAATAAGGCGACAGGTAACCGCGGTCGAACTGCATGCCCTCGACGACCTCGAGCTCGGTCTCGGCGGTCTTGGCTTCCTCGACGGTGATGACACCCTCATTGCCGACCTTCTGCATGGCGCTGGCGATCATCTCGCCGATTTCGGATTCGCCGTTGGCGGAAATGGTGCCGACCTGGGCGACTTCCTCGGAGGTCTTGATCTTCTTGGCCGCCTTCTGCAGCGACGCGATAACGTCGGTCACCGCGAGGTCAACGCCGCGCTTCAGGTCCATCGGGTTCATGCCGGCGGCAACCGACTTGTGACCTTCCTGAACGATCGACTGGGCGAGAACGGTCGCGGTCGTGGTGCCGTCGCCGGCGATGTCATTGGTCTTCGAAGCGACTTCGCGGACCATCTGAGCGCCCATGTTCTCGAACTTGTCCTCAAGCTCGATTTCCTTGGCGACGGTCACGCCGTCCTTGGTGATGCGCGGCGCGCCGAACGACTTGTCGATGACGACGTTGCGTCCCTTCGGGCCGAGCGTGACCTTTACCGCGTCGGCGAGAATGTTCACGCCCTTAAGCATGCGCTCGCGGGCGTCACGGGAGAATTTTACTTCCTTGGCTGACATGTTTTCCTGCTCCTGGGCTTTTACCGCCCGTTTCAAGGATGGTGGTTGGACGGGTGGTTCGGCCTCAGCCGACGATACCCATGATGTCGGCTTCCTTCATGATCAGAAGATCCTGGCCGTCGAGCTTGACTTCGGTGCCCGACCACTTGCCGAACAGCACGCGGTCACCTGCCTTGACGTCGAGCGGCACGAGCTTGCCGGCTTCGTCACGGGCGCCAGGGCCAACTGCGACCACTTCGCCCTCGGACGGCTTTTCCTTGGCGGTATCGGGAATAATGATCCCGCCGCTGGTCTTTTCCTCGGATTCGACCCGGCGAACCACGACACGGTCGTGAAGGGGGCGGAATTTCATCTTGGCCATTTTTAAACCCTTGATGGACTGATTGATGTTCATGATACCGTTTCAGGAACGGCTGTTAGCACTCACATTCATCGAGTGCTAACAGCGGGGAGATAATGAGGCTGCCGGGCCGAGTCAAGTGGACCGGCACGATTCGTTTTCGGCGAAAATTCTTGAAATCAAGGAGATGGGCCCCGCTGGTCGGCGAGACCCGCCTCTTGCAGCGCCGTACGGCGTTCTAGCCGACGATGCGAAGGTTGGACAGTTCTTCGGCGATGACCTTAAAGACATCCAGAAGGTCGCCGCCCTGGGTATTGTAGAACAGCTTCTTGGGGGTGCCGTCGGGCTCCTTGGAGAAACGCGACTCCGACGCGCAATCCTCGAGCGCGGCAATGGCGCTGGACGACGGATCGAGATCGAGGCCGACCGTGAAGATGACGACATCGTCGGCCTTCGCGTTGTCGCAGACCTGCTTCATGTGTTCATCGAGCGCGTCGGTATAGTTGGAGCCCGAATAGTCGTACTTGCCGACATCGGCACTGGTCCCAAGAAACATGCGGGTGGTGCCGCCGCCGTCATAACCCTTGCCGGTGTAGCCATAGGCCGCGTAGGTCGACTGGTTGTTGGCGTAATAGGTGTCGTCATACAGGTCGCTATAGGTGTTCGCGCCATCGGTCAGGACGATCAGCACTTTGTCGTTGCCTTTCTCGGATTCGCTCCGCCCTTCGGTGTACGGCTCGCGGCTCGAAACCGTTCGCCAGCCCCAGGCGATGCCTTCGGGAACATTGGTCATGCCCGTCGGGGACATTGCGTCGATGGCGTTGAGGATGGTGGTCAGACCGGCACTGGTCGTGACATCCTGCAGCGGCGTGATCGGATCGGTCGTGCAACTGTAGTTGGGACCGCGCGACCCGTACGCATTTGCCGAGCCGTAGGGCTTGACCTTGAGATACTTGGCTCCGTCCTCCTGGCGTGACGCTCCGGAGCCGCTGTCATTGTAGTCGGTCCACCAGTTGTTGTCGTAGCTGAACCCGTAGTAGCCGGACAGGTCGTCGTAGCCGTCGCCGTCGCTGTCGAGCCACACATTGCCGGGTTCGTCGGGCGCGAAGGTCGGCACGAACAGCGTCGCCGGGACCGAGTTGGACGGCTCCGTGTCGTTGACGTCGTAGGGATAGGATCTTGCCTCGACGCAGCCCTGCCAGCTGGCGAAACGACTTTCTGTGTAGATGTATTCGGTCGTGGTGGTCCAGTAGCCGCTCCGGCAACCGCCGTTCCTGTAGTAGCGGGTGCAGATATATTCGCGATCAGACGAGACCGCCTCGCGGCCCGACTGCACGCGAATGTCGTCATAGAGCGAGAAGCGGGTCAGCGGCTGGTTTTCCGTGTTGATGACATTGCCGTCGCCATCGGTGTAGGTCCAGCCCGATCCGCGCTTGTAGTAGGCGTCGCCCACTTTCTGGACCCATCTGTTTCCATTTGAGGCGGCGTTGGCCTCAGTCAGCTGCGACCAGTCGAAATTCTCGTGATGGACCGGCGAAATGCCCATGGTGTCCATCCAGCTTGCCTGGTCCTTGTCGGTGCCGACATTGACGGTCGCCGAAAACGGCACGACCGAAAACTGGACCGGCTTGACGACGTTCTTCATGTTCGCGCCGGAGGCCGCGAGCTCGTTGACGAGGTAGGTCGCCGCCTGCTTGAGCAGATCCATGCGCTGGGTGCTGGTCCCGCTGCCGTTCCGGCGCATCGATCCGGAGTTATCGAGGACGAGCGCCACTTCCGAGGTGTTCTTGAGCCGGATCTGCGATTTCATTTGCAGCGAAATGTTCGACAAGTCGGACGCCGTGAAGGGCTGGAGCAATTGCAGGAACATCGGCGCGTAGTTCAGTTTCGCGCCAAGAGTCACCATTCCGCCGCCGGCATCCGATCCTGGCAGCGTCACCGTGAGGGTGACATCCCGCGGCGCCACCGGACCGAGATTGGCTTCGAAGAAATCCTGCGCGAATTGCAGGAGTTCCGCATCCGACGCGCCCTGGGCGGAACGACGCCCGGTCGCGATACCGGCGGCGTCGAGCGCGTTCATGACTGCATATTTTTCACGGGTAAGGTTTGAGTAGTCGACCGCGACCCCGACCGCGCCAAGCATTGGCACAAGCAGGAGCGCCGTCCCGATGGCGTAACTGCCCATCCGGCTCGCAATAAATTCTTTAAACATGTCGACTACCCACAGTCTGAATTCGACCCGGGCGAAATTACCGGCAAGAAGTAAAGCGTTCAGGCAATGAGCGCTGCGCAATTGCAACTTCTTGCGAAAGGGCGTGTTAACAAAGGCGTGCCGAAATGCGCCTCGGGGCGGATCAAACCGCCGAATGCCGCAACCGGCGCGGGCCGGAAAACCGCTCCCCGGTCATCATGTCGACGCCCAGATCTATCAGGCACACGGCATCCTCGTCGCTGTCGACGCCGGTGGCGATGATATCGACCGATTTGGCTGCGGCCGCCTCGCATATTTCGGCACCGGACAAATCCCGTTCCCGTCTTTTCTCACGGTCGAGCAAACGATCGGCTGACAACTTGATGAAGCGGACTCCGCTCGCCGTGTATTCGGCCAATGCACGCGCATCACCGCGCCAGCCTTCCACGGCGAGTGTCGCGCCGGCATCGACCAGCCGGGCAATCGCCTCCTTGTGGCGTTTGCCTGCACCGTTGACGAGGTGGATCGGGAGGGAAAGCACCAGCGATTCCGACAGGGCGGGATGCTTGCGGTAGGTTTCGGCGATTTGGGTGACGGACTCGGCGTCCTGCAGCAAGGCGTTCGAGATGGCCACCTGCAACGGCGTGTGGCGGCCTTCCTCGCCAAGATTTCGCCGGCTTGCCATCGCCGCCTGGCGAACCATGAGCTGTTCGAACACGGCGCGGTCGGCGAGATCGAGGCCGGTTTCCAGGCGCCTGACGTCGCGCGGCGGCAGGCCAGGCGCATCGACATGGGCAAACACTTCGAAACCCGATGCTTCGCTGCGGCTGATCGTGACAACCGGCTGCAGGCTGATTTCCAGATCTCCCAGCGCGATCGCCGCCTTCAACGCATCCTTGTAGCCATTGGTTGACGCCGCCGGGGACCCCGCGTCGCGGGATCCCGACGGAGAAATCGGGATGACATTGTCTGGCAAGGCGTCATCGCCCCGGGGCGCGGCGGCGGCCGCTTCGTTCTCGTCGCGATGAGACAGCCTCTGCTTGAACGCCTCGAGCTGGCGCAGCGCCTGCGCCGAGACATCGCTCACGGTCCTCGTCGTGCGGTCGGCATGGTCGGCGTAGTTGCGCAAGGCGGCATCGACGGTGCGCAGCATGTCCTTCTGCCGGTTCAGCGCCCTGCTCATCCGCGTAAGCAGCGCGAGGCAGACCAGGAACGAAACGAGCGAGACCGCGACCGAAGCGGCCAGACCCGCCGTCATCATGAACGGCGTGACCATCCCGTCGACCGCCTCCAGGGCTAGCAGGCCGAGATACGCCAACAGCGCGACGCCCGCAAAAATCACGATGCCTATGATCAACCGCGACATTCCCATCCCGCTGCCGGCGAGCGCACCCAGCCCATTCGCCCGGATCCATATCCTCGTTTCATTGTGGCACGAGTCCGGAATGCAGGTAAGCGAAAGCTGGTGACAGGGTGAACCCGTTCGGTTAATTCGTTCGCACAGACATCGTGCCGGCGGCGCGATCACCCGCAATACAACTCCGGAAGAATCGGTAAATGACGAATGCGGTGACCACCACACCGACCATCATCGACACTCTCGACGGCCTGGCCGGAGACTACCGGGCGATCCTGTGCGACGTCTGGGGCGTGATCCATAACGGGGTTCGTTCGTTTCCCGAGGCTTGCGATGCGCTGATACGGATGCGCAATAAAGGACTGCCGGTGGTCCTCGTCACCAACGCGCCGCGCCGCCACGACGCCATTTCGGTGCAGCTGCGTTCGCTCGGCGTGCCCGATGAAACCTATGACCGCGTGGTCACGTCGGGCGACGTGACCCGCGACCTGATCGCGCAGGGACCGCGGCGCGTTTTCCACCTGGGCGCGGAACGGGACCTCGGCATCTACGAGGATCTCGACGTCGAACTGGTGGAGGAATTCGAAGCGCAAGCAGTCGTGTGTACCGGCTTGTTCGACGACGAGACCGAAACGCCCGACGACTACCATGACATGCTGCAGCGGTTTCGCGCCCGCGACCTGCCGTTCATTTGCGCCAATCCCGACATCGTCGTGGAACGCGGCGACAGCCTGGTCTGGTGCGCCGGCGCGCTGGCCCGCGACTACGGTCTGCTCGGCGGCCGCACGATGATCGCCGGCAAACCGCACGCGCCGATCTACGAGTCCGCGATGGACGCGATCGGCGAGATTGCCGGCGCCGCCCCGGAACGCGGACAGGTTTTGGCGATCGGCGACGGCATGATGACCGACGTCAAAGGCGCGATCGGGAACGGGATCGATGTGCTCTACGTGTCCGGCGGCATCCACTACCGCGACTACGGTATCAATCCACTGCGACCCGACCCGAAACGCCTGCGGGCATTCTTCGACCAACACGCCCTGCATCCCGTCGCATCGATTCCACGCCTTGCCTGAGATCGCACGATGACACGCAAGCCGATCAAACGCTTTGGCAACCCCGCGGACGTGCCGAGCCGGTTGCGCGGCAGCGTGGTTGCGATCGGCAATTTCGACGGCGTGCATCGCGGTCACCAGGCTGTGCTGGGTCGGGCGCTGGAAATGGCGCGCGCCGATGGCTGCCCCGCGCTCGCGCTCACCTTCGAGCCGCATCCGCGCACGGTGTTCCGCCCCGACACGCCGGTGTTCAGGCTGACCCCCGCGCCGCTGCGCGCGCACCTGCTCGAAGCTCTCGGTTTCGATGCCGTGATCGAACAACCGTTCACGCGAACGTTTTCGGCACTGGAACCGGACCGGTTCATCGATGACATTCTCAAGGACGCGCTCGGCGTCGCGCATGCCGTCACGGGCTACAATTTCCATTTCGGGCACAACCGGCGGGGCAACCCCGCTTTCCTCGCCGAGGCGGGCCGGCGCGACGGGTTCGATGTGACCCTGGTAGACGGCTTCCGCGACGAAGGCGGCGACATCGTCTCGTCGAGCCGCATCCGCGCCCTGCTCGACGAGGGCGACATCGCCCACGCGGCCGGCCTGCTTGGATACCGCTACACGGTCGAGGCGCCGGTCACCGGCGGCAAGAAGCTCGGGCGCACGCTCGGCTTCCCGACCGCCAACATGGCACTGCCGCCGGAGACGACGCTGAAACACGGCATCTATGCGGTCAGGCTACGCCGGGCCGACGGTTCCCTGCATGACGGCGTAGCCAATTTCGGGCGGCGGCCGACTGTCGACGACGATGGCGCGCCCCTGCTGGAAACCTTCGTGTTCGATTTCGACGGCGACCTCTATGACGAAACCTGCGCGGTCACGCTGTTCGGCCTGCTGCGCGGCGAAGAGAAATTCGACGGGCTCGACGCGCTGGTCGCGCAGATGAGGCGCGACGAGGCGGAAGCCCGGTCGCTGCTCGCCAACATCGAGCCGCTGTCGCCGCTCGATGCGGCGATCAATTTCGCCGTTTAAGCCCTTCCAATAAAGCGTGGATCGAGCGGGTGTTTTTCGATGCTCACGATCCGCAAGCTGGAAATCAGCTCGTGTTGCGGATTAATCAAGATGTTCTGACATCGAGGCATGATGACGCTTGGCACCACCAAGACTGGAGAGGATGCTTCCATACAGAACTTGTCGAAAGCGTCACGGGAAATCGTTCGATCCGCCTCCCAGCCTTCGGGTAATTCCGGCTTAGCAAGCGTGATTTGGTCCGGTATTTCGATCTCAATCAACCGATAGGTTTCCGGTAAATCCTCAGGATCCAGGTGAACTAGGATCTCGAGCATGGCCAAGGCCGGATGATCGGCGCAATAGACGATAGGCGCTCCCAAGTGGTTCCATCGTCCAGCCTTGTACCTGCCGCCGGCTCCAGAAAGATCAGCATAGTTCGAGATGCGCCAAGCCTGCATCCTTAGACAAACATACCGTGATCAATGGCGTGGAGTTCCTCTTCCACAATATGAGCGCCGGTTTCGGATGCCAACAAGTCGATCGGAACGGCGCCATCAAGCGCTCGGCATGGTTTACGCAACCAGCGGTGTGCCTTTTCCTTGGAACCAAAGACACGGACCGCGTGTTCGTTGATGCGTTCGAGCCTCATGACACGATCGGACTCGACATCACTCAGAGGCTGGTTCTTTTCGATTCGCCTTTCCAGCGTACGTCTTGGTGCAACGAGTTTGTGTATCTCTTCCTTGCTGAAGCCTTCGTCGCTGAGGCGTCTGAGGTGGTTCGTTTCTGCTGTAGCCAGAAAGCGGCCCGTTGTGGCTTCACGAACCAGCTTGCCGCTGATCCCGCCCGTGGATTTTGTGAACACGCCCGTGCTCGTCTTGCGGTCCAACCCCGTCTTCTCGGTCCATTTGCCGGAGTGCTTCCCACTCCCGACGTTTTTTAATCCTGAATTTCGGGCCATGTCCCATTCTCCGCCAGTTGCCAATGAATATATGCGCAGTTGGCGGAAAGCGCAAATCCCTCAATTCCCGCTTTATCCGGGGACGCCTTGTTGCTAAAAGCGCGCGCATGACAAAGCTGTGCCGCTTCAGGTTCCTACGAATTACCGGCCCGGCCTTTTCCGCTGCCTGACCGGTGCGGGAAGGTCCGGGATCCGACCCGCGCGACCGGCTGGCGCGCCCCGCCACACCATATTTTCCGCACAGCGCCGCTTTGCCGCGGCCTTCACGATTGACAAGACAATGACCGATACCGCCGACAAACTGGACTATTCCAAGACGCTTTACCTGCCGCAGACGGAATTTCCGATGCGCGCCGGCCTGCCCAAGAAAGAGCCGGAGATCGTGGCCCGGTGGGAGGAGATGGACCTCTACCGCAAGCTGCGCGAGGACGCCGCCGGGCGGCCGCTCTACGTGCTGCACGACGGCCCGCCCTATGCCAATGGCAACATCCATATCGGCCACGCGCTCAACAAGGTGCTGAAAGACGTCATCACGCGCTCGTTCCAGATGCGTGGCTACGATTCCAATTACGTGCCCGGCTGGGACTGCCATGGCCTGCCGATCGAATGGAAGATCGAGGAGCAGTACCGCGCCAAGGGCCAGAACAAGGACGAGGTGCCGGTCAACGAGTTCCGCAAGGAGTGCCGCGACTTCGCCGCCCACTGGATCGGCGTGCAGACCGAGGAGTTCAAGCGGCTCGGGATCACCGGCGACTTCAAGAACCCCTACACGACGATGAATTTCCACGCCGAGGCGCGGATCGCCGGCGAGCTGCTGAAATTCGCCATGAGCGACCAGCTTTACCGCGGCTCCAAGCCGGTGATGTGGTCGGTGGTCGAACGCACCGCGCTGGCCGAGGCCGAGGTCGAGTACCAGGACTATGAGAGCGACACGATCTGGGTGAAGTTTCCGGTGGTAGTGTCGGGCGAAGACGCAATTGGGTCCGTTCCCGAAGAACCGGGCCGATTCATCCAGGTCCAGAAAGGTGTTGAACAAGGCGGCTTGACCGGGGCGTACATCGTCGCGTGGACAACGACACCTTGGACAATTCCGGGGAATCGAGCTCTCTCATATAGTCCTCGTATTTCTTATGGTCTTTACAAGGTTGAAACAGCAACCAATGATTTCGGACCTCAACCCGGCGAGTACTATGTTTTCGCAAACAACCTTGCTGGAGATGCATTTGAGAAAGCCAAGGTTACGGCAACCAAGGTGCGCAACCTAAAGCAGGAAGAACTGAACGCCTGCGAATGCGCGCACCCTTTGATTCACGGCGGATATCCATATTCGCATCCGCGCTCCTACTTCTATAAAGCAGGCGGAAAGTATGGACCGGAAGCATATGCGGAGTATGCTTTCGTAGTCCCCCTCATCCCTGGCGAGCACGTCACCGACGATGCCGGCACCGGTTTTGTCCACACCGCGCCCGGCCACGGCCGCGAGGACTTCGACGTCTGGATGGACCATG
>JBNLDE010000065.1:0-15040 GCA_050304175.1 Zhengella sp.
GTCATGAAAACTGCTTCGTGGAAAAGGGCGGCAAGCTCCGCCAGGTCCATGTGCCGTTCAAAGACGAGGCCCATTTGTTGCGCATCGTCAACAAGATCGTCGCGGCGGTCGGCCGCCGCGTCGACGAGTCCGCGCCGATGGTTGATGCCCGCATGCTCGACGGATCGCGCTTCAATGCCGCAATCCGGCCTGTCGGCGTCGACGGACCGCTGGTCTCGATCCGCAAGTTTTCGACCAACAAGCTCAGCTTGCAGAAGCTGGTGGAATTCGGCGCCATAACCCAGGCGATGGGGGAGGTCATGGCCGCTGCCGTGCATGCGCGCAAGACAACCATCATCTCGGGAGGCACGGGCACCGGTAAGACGACCATGCTGAACGCGCTGTCGGCGTTCATTCCCGAGGACGAACGCCTGATCACGATCGAGGATGCGGCGGAATTGCAGTTGCAGCAACCGCATGTCGCGCGCATGGAGACGCGGCCGGCGAATATCGAGGGCCATGGCGAAATCCGGCAGCGCGACCTGGTCAAGAACGCGCTGCGCATGCGGCCGGACCGCGTCATCCTCGGCGAGTGTCGAGGCGAGGAAGCCTTCGACATGCTGCAGGCCATGAACACCGGCCATGAAGGGTCGATGGCGACGATTCACGCCAATACGCCGCGTGACGCGATCAGCCGCCTGGAACAGATGCTCGGCATGACGGGCATGCCTATGACCGTCCAGTCGATCCGCAGCCAGATATCGAGTGCCCTCGACGTAATTGTCCAGCTGACGCGCCTGTCGGACGGCAAGCGCAAGGTAACCGCGGTTTCCGAGGTCACCGGCATGGAAGGCGACGTCATCCAGATGCAGGACATCTTCCGGTTCGTACGAACCGGTATGGGCGAGAAGGGCGAAATCATCGGTCACTTCGAAGCCACCGGCATCAGGCCGCGCTTTCTGGAAGATCTCAAGGCGATGGGGATCGAGTTCCCATCCAAGTATTTCGAGCCGGGCATTCCGCAGGAAACGGCGCAATGATTCCCGAGATCAGTCCGATTCATGTCATCTTCGCCGCGGCGGCGATCTGCGGAATCCTCATCGCTGAAGCGGTCTACCTTCTGTTCGCGGGGCGCCAGGACCGTCGCGGCACCATCAACCGCCGCCTGCGGCTCCAGGAAAAGAAGCTGACGCAACAGGAAGTGCTCATTCAGTTGCGCAAGGAGCGCGGATCGGCGTCGATGAACGGGCTGCTGGCCTCGATGACCGCGTTACGCAAGCTGAAGACCCAATCGGGCCTGATCATGCCGCTAGGCAGGTTGTACATGATCTGCGCCGTCATCGCCGCGGTCGCGGCCATCGCCGTGGTGAGGTTCGCTGATTCGATCGGCGGCGCCATCTTGCTGGGCTTCGTCGTCGCCGCGGTCCTGCCACTACTCGTTTTGCGCTCTATGCGGAAACGCCGCCACAAGGCATTTGGCGTGCAACTGCCCGAGGCGCTCGAACTGATTACGCGCAGTCTGAAGGCGGGGCACCCGGTGCCGGTTGCTGTTAGCCTGGTAGCACGCGAGATGCCGGATCCTATCGGAACCGAATTCGGAATCGTCTCCGACGAGGTGACCTACGGGTCCGATCTCGTGACCGGGTTGGTGAACATGTATGAACGCGTCGGTCAGGACGACCTGCCCCTGTTTGTCACCGCCGTCTCGATCCAGAGTTCGACCGGCGGCAATTTGCGCGAAATTCTCGACGGCCTGTCGGCGACGATCCGTGAACGCGGAAAGCTGCGCCGCAAGATCCGGGCGATTTCGACCGAGGGTCGGATGTCGGCCTATATCCTCACGGCGGTCCCGATCCTGCTCATGGCCGCGATCCTACTCACCAATCCGCGATATTATGAAGGCGTTATCGACAAGCCGCTGACCTGGTACCTGCTTGGATTTACCCTGTTCTGGCTGGTCCTGGGGAATGTCTCCATGTCCAAGATGTCCAATTTCAAGTTCTGACCCATGACCGCGATCCTCGACACCCTGCCATTCGACCTGCCCGGCGGCCCGGTGGCGATCGCCGTGATCCTGCTCGTGCTCGGCGGCGCGGCCATGGCTTGGCCGCTCGTGGCATCGGCCAACGGCCACGGCGAGGTAAAGCGCCGCCTGAAGATCGAGCCGGCGGAGAGTGAGGCGGATCTTGCCGATGCGGCGGCCGAGGCTCGCAAGCGAAACAACGAGGCAATCCGCAACAGGGCGCTGAAAAAGGCGCAGGACTTCTACGCCAGGAGCGATCCCGAAAATGTTGCCAAGATCCGGATGAAGCTGATCCAGGCGGGCTATATGGATCCGCGCGCGGTCGCCTGGTACTTCGTCGCCCGGTTTGCCGCGCTTGCGGGCTGCGTCCTGTTCGCGGTCGTCTACCGGCTTACGATGGGCAATGAAATGGATGGGCGCGGCTGGGCGATCTCGGCGGCTTTCGGCTTGACGGGATATTTCCTTCCGGGCCTGATCCTGTCGCGGCAGATCAGCGCGAAGATCCGCGAATATCGCAACGGTTTTCCCGATTTCATGGATCTCATGATCGTCTGTTCGGATGCCGGCATGAGCATGGAGGCGGGGATCGAGCGCGTCTCGCGGGAGATCGCGAGTACCTATCCTTCGCTCAGCGAGAACCTCCAACTCCTGTCGATCGAGCTGCGGGCGGGTCGCTCGATGAACGAAGCCCTGAAATCGCTCGCCGACCGCCTCAACCTCGACGAGGTTCGCGCCTTCGCCACCCTTCTTCAGCAGTCAAAGGAACTCGGGACGTCGCTTTCCAATGCGCTCAGGGTGTTTTCCGACGAAATGCGCCACAAGCGCATGTCGATGGCGGAGGAAAAAGCGCACGCGCTGCCCGCCAAGATGTCGGTTCCGGTGACGATGTGCATCCTGCCGGTCGTGTTGCTGATCGCAATCATCCCGGTGATCGTGCAGATCTCGGAGATGAAATAGTCCCGGTTAACAGCGGGTTATTTCCGCTGCGCAATTTGTGCTCGCCTTTGCACCCGGACTTAATTCTTCCACGCTATGCTGACCCTTGAAATGATGTCCGGAAACGGACGCGAGGGCAGGGCAATGGGCAAGAGATTTGGTGTTGCGGCGTTTGCCGTGATTGGCGGTTTGGCGCTTTCAGGCTGTACGACCGATACATTCGGAAAGATCGACACGACCAAGACAACTGCGGTTGCGGTTGCCGGCAAGGATATTTCCCAGACCGATCTCGATCAGGGCAAACAGCAGTTCATCGAAGCCAACTACGGGCTCGCGGAAAAGCATTTCCGCAAGGCGGTCGAATTGCGCGCCGACAATGCCGAGGCCTGGATGGGCCTGGCGGCATCGTATGACCAACTGGGGCGTTTCGACTTCGCCGACAGGGCCTATGAGCAACTTCTGAAGGTCGCCGGACGCCGTCCGCAGATCGTCAACAATATGGGTTATTCGCAATTGTTGCGCGGCAACAAGACAAAGGCCCGCAAGCTTCTCGCCGAGGCGGAACGCGCCTTGCCCGGCGATCCCATCGTGGAAGCCAATCTGGAGCTCCTCAAGAAGAGCTAGCGCAAAAAAAGCGGGCCGTGCGGCCCGCCTTTTCATTGGTTCATCGTAGATGGAGCGGCGCCGGCGGCTACTCCGCCTTTTCGGTGTAGCGCTGAAGCTCGGATTCCAGACGCGCGATGACCTGGCTGGTTTCGTCGCGAAGACGCTTCATCTTCTCCAGATGGCCGAACACGATGTTGACGAGTTCCTGCTGAGAATCTTCCTCGGGCGCGGAACCCACGCCGTAAAGCATCCACGACAGGCTGACGTTGAGCACCCCGGCAAGCATGGTCAGCTTGTTTGCCCGGGGTTCGGACCGGTCGCTTTCCCAAGCCGTCAGGGTCGATGTCTTGACGCCGATGCGCCGGGCGAGCTGCGCTGGCGACAGGCCGGCTGCCTCCCGGGCGCGGGAAAGCCGTCCGCCGATCGTGTCCATGTCGGGTGTGTCGTAATAGATGTCTGACGACGTCGTCGCGCCGCCCGCGAGGTCGGTGATGGTCATGCTTCTTCCCTGCGTTTTTAGCGGTATGAACCGGGTTAGGCACCCAATTCTCCCACAATGACACCGGGAAACGATCCCAAAAGCGACGACTAGGCCCTCAAGCGCGTCGCGTGCCATTCCAGATGATCGACCATGAAAGTCGAGATGAAGAGATAGGAGTGGTCGTACCCTTCCTGCATGCGCAAGGTCAAGCTTTGGCCGGCCTTTTTTGCCGTTTCCTCGAACAGCCAGGGTCTGAGTCCGGTCTCCAGAAACCCGTCCGAGGTCCCTTGATCCACAAGGAAACCCGCGGCAAACCGGGCCCCATCCTCGACCAGAGCGCATGCGTCGTATTGGCGCCATGTCTCCTTGTCGCCGCCGAGATATTTTTCAAATGCGCCAACGGACCAGTCGGCTGTCGAGGGCTGGACGATCGGCGCGAAGGCCGAGCAGCTCTTGAACCGATCCGGATTTTTCAACGCGATCGTCATCGCGCCATGGCCGCCCATCGAATGGCCGAAAATCGCCTGCCTGGTCATGTCGGCGGGAAAATTGGCGGCAATCACGTCCGGCAACTCGTCGACGAGATAGGAATACATCCGGTAGTGACCGGCATAGGGTTCCTGCGTGGCGTCGAGATAGAAGCCGGCGCCGCATCCAAACCGCCAGTTGTCCGGCTCGTCGGGAACGGTTACTCCGCGTGGGCTGGTATCCGGGCACACCACGATCAAGCCAAGCTCAGCTGCCTTGGCCCGATACTCCCCCTTGTCCATCACATTGGCGTGGGTGCAGGTCAGGCCGGACAGATACCAGACCACGGGGCAGGGACGCTCGGCCGCCTGCGGTGGCACAAACACGGCAAAGGTCATGTCGCATTTGCAGGCATTGGAGGCGCGGGTGTAGACGCCCTGTATTCCGCTGTGGGATTTCACTGTCGAAACGGTTTTCATGGGAGGCCCTTGTTGGCGTGTCCGCGGGTGGCGCGCCGGACAGTCTGTTCCAGCGACTGGAGGAAGGCAGACCGGTCCTTCGCGGTGAAGCCTGGGTTGTAGCCCTTGATCTCGCCCGCCTCGCGCAAATCCTGTTTCAAGTTGCGCATGGCGAGCGCCATGCCGATGGTTTCGGGCGTGAACTGCCGGCCGGTCGGACCGAGCACATGGATGTCCTTTTCCACAAGGCGGGCGGCGAGGGGCACGTCCGCTGTAATCGCGATATCGCCGGCGACCGCATTCTCCACGATCCAATCGTCAGCTGCGTCGAAAGCGCCGGAAACCACGACGTTACGGATCATCGGGTCGCGGGATGGCCTGAGGCCCGAATTGGCGACGAAGGTGACCGCAAGGCCGCGGCGCTCAGCCACCTTCACCACTTCCGCCTTCACGGGGCAGGCATCGGCATCGACGAAGATGTCCGGGTTCCGCAACTTATCAACCTCGCTTCAGGCCAGTTCCCTGTACGCACAAGTCGCCCGCACCCGGGGAGTGTGCGTCACCTAAAATTACACCGTCCCGTCGGGGAAAGCCCAAGGAAGGTGACCCGGTTTTCCGGACAGCCCGGTGCGATCAATACATGACCACCGAGCGAATGCTCTCGCCCGCATGCATCAGGTCGAATCCCTTGTTGATCTCGTCAAGCGCCAGCGTGTGGGTAATCATCGGGTCGATCTGGATCTTGCCGTCCATGTACCAGTCGACGATCTTGGGCACGTCGGTGCGGCCCCTCGCGCCGCCGAACGCGGTGCCTCTCCAGGAGCGGCCGGTGACGAGTTGGAACGGCCGGGTGGAGATTTCCTGACCTGCGCCGGCGACGCCGATGATGATCGACTCGCCCCAGCCGCGATGCGAACATTCGAGCGCCTGGCGCATGACCTTCACGTTGCCCGTGCAATCGAACGTATAGTCGGCGCCGCCGATCGTGTCGGCGCCGCGTTTGGTCATGTTGACGATCTCCGCCACGACATCGTCGCATTCGGCGGGATTGACAAAATGGGTCATGCCGAAGCGCTCGCCCCATTCCTTCTTGTCACTGTTGATATCGACGCCGATGATCATGTCGGCGCCGGCCAGGCGTAATCCCTGTATGACGTTGAGGCCGATGCCGCCGAGGCCGAACACCGCCGCCGTCGCGCCGATCTCCACCTTGGCGGTGTTGATGACCGCGCCGATGCCCGTCGTGACGCCGCAGCCGATATAGCAGATCTTGTCGAACGGGGCGTCGGGATGGACCTTCGCCACCGCGATTTCGGGCAGGACGGTGAAATTGGAGAAGGTCGAGCAGCCCATGTAGTGGAACAGCTTCTCGCCGCCGATCGAGAACCGCGACGATCCATCGGGCATTACGCCTTGCCCCTGGGTTGCGCGGATCGCGGTGCACAAATTGGTCTTGCGCGACAGGCAGGAGGGGCACTCGCGGCACTCTGGCGTGTAGAGCGGAATCACGTGGTCGCCTTTTTTAACCGAGGTGACGCCCGGACCGACATCGACGACGATGCCAGCGCCTTCGTGACCCAGGATTGCCGGGAACAGTCCTTCCGGGTCTGCACCGGAAAGTGTGAACTCGTCGGTGTGGCAAATGCCTGTTGCCTTCACCTCCACCAGAACCTCGCCGGCGCGCGGACCTTCGAGATCGACCTCCATGATTTCAAGCGGTTTTCCGGCAGCTACGGCAACGGCGGCGCGGGTCTTCATCAGGCGATTCCTTTTAATGCGATACTTAGGCGCACGTTTTCAGGATTTCGCGAGCGTATCAACCCGGCCGGAATGGGTTTGGCCGCTCCGGCAGGCAGTTTCCGGTGTCTCCACAATTATGAAAATCGACGCCTCAATTCTGTCACCGCGGCTCTTTAGCGAGTGAGCGCGGAATCGCCATGTTGCGGAATCGCCACAATGCGTTGCATATTGGCCACGCCATCACGGATAGCAGGGAAATGAGCGCGGTTAGCGATCCAAAATACTCCGAACCCATAACCCACGTCGAGAACCCCGCCGACGCGCGCAACCTGCTCGCCTTGCCCGGGATCCTGGCAATCCTCGGCGCGCTGGCCGTATCAGCGATTTCGTTCATCGTTCTGACCGGGCTGACCGCGATTCGTCCCGACGAGCAGACCACCCTTGTCCTGATCGCGATCAATGTGTTTTTCGTATTGCTGCTGGGCGTCCTGATCGGGCGGGAAGCACACCGGATCCTGATGGCGCGGCGGCGCGGCAAGGCGGCCTCGCGGTTGCATGTGCGCATTGTCCTGCTGTTTTCATTGGTCGCAGCGGTCCCGGCGATCCTGGTCGCCGTCATCGCCTCGATCACGCTTGATGTCGGTCTTGACCGCTGGTTCGAGATCCGCACCAGGTCGATCGTCAATTCGTCGCTCTCGATCGCGGAAGCCTATGTCCGCGAGAATGCGGGAAGCCTGCAGGGCACCACCTTGTCGATGGCGAGCGACCTCGACCAGAACCGGATGATGTTCGTTCTGGACCGTGCCGGTTACCAGCAGCTTCTCGATGTGCAGGCGAATGGCCGCGCGCTCGCGCATGCGGCTCTGATCGACAAGGACGGCAAGTTCGTCATGACGGCCAACACCAGCGCGTCGTTCGACATGCCGGTGCCGCCGCAGGAAGCGGTCGACCAGGCCGGCGACGGCAAGCCGGTGCTGATCGAGCCGCGCACGCGCAACATCGTCGGGTCGATAATCAAGCTGCGCGATACGAACGGGCTGTACCTCTACACCATCCGGCTGGTCGATCCGGAGGTGATCAAGGCGCGCCAGATCGTGCAGGCCAATGTCGACGAATACACCGACCTCGATGCAAACCGCACCACGACGCAGATCGCGTTTGCACTGATCTATCTCGGCGTAACCCTGGTGGTGGTGCTCTCGGCCATCTGGACAGGCATCGCGGTCGCCGACCGGCTGGTGCGTCCGATCCGCCAGTTGATCGGCGCGGCCGACGAAGTGTCGACCGGCAATCTGGACGTGACCGTGCCGGTGCGCGCCTCCGACGGCGACGTCGCCTCGCTTGGCGACACATTTAACAAGATGCTGCTGCAGCTTAAGAGCCAGCGCAACGAAATCCTGCTGGCCAAGGACCAGATCGACGAGCGCCGGCGCTTCAACGAGGCGGTTCTGTCCGGCGTCACGGCCGGCGTGATCGGGGTCGACTACGAGGGACGGATCTCGATCGTCAACCGATCTGCACAGGCCATGCTCTCGATTGCCTCCGAGACCGTGCTGGGCAAGAAACTCTCTGCCGTTCTACCGCATGTCGGACGGGTGTTCGAGATGGGGCGCAATTCCGGCCGCCCGGTCTATCGGGAACAGGTCGCCTTCTATCGCGGCCGCGAGGAAAGGACGTTCAACGTCCAGATCACGATCGAGGATTCCTCGGTCGACGACCGTTCCTACGTGGTCACCATCGATGACATCACGGACCTGGTTCAGGCGCAGCGCTCCTCGGCATGGGCGGATGTGGCGCGGCGCATCGCCCACGAAATCAAGAATCCCCTGACGCCGATCCAGCTTTCCGCTGAGCGCATCAAGCGCCGCTACGGCAAGGTGATCACCGAAGACCGCGAGGTGTTCGACCAGTGCACGGACACGATCATTCGCCAGGTCGGCGATATCGGGCGCATGGTCGACGAATTCTCCGCTTTCGCGCGCATGCCGAAACCGTCGATGACGCTGGTCGATCTTCGCGAAGCGCTGCGCGAGGCGTCGTTCCTGGTCGAGGTCAGCAGGGCTGAAATCGCGTTCGAGCGCGAGTTTCCGGACCAGCCCCTGACCGGCAAGTTCGACAACCGGCTGATGAGTCAGGCAATCGGCAACCTGATCAAGAATGCTGCCGAGTCGATCGATAGTGCTGCGCTGGACAACCCTGATCTCAAGGGGGTGATCAAGGTCCGGGCCAAGCGCGATGAAAACAGCATCGTGGTTGAGGTAATCGACAACGGCCGCGGCTTGCCGCGCGACAATCGTCAGCGGCTGCTGGAACCGTACATGACCACGCGGGAAAAGGGCACGGGGCTCGGCTTGGCGATCGTTCGCAAGATCGTCGAAGACCATGGTGGAAAGCTCGAGCTTCATGACGCACCGTCGGATTTTCACGACGGGCGGGGCGCAATGATTCGTATCGTATTGCCGGCTGTGGACGGAGAACCGTCATCGGATCAGGAAACGACCGATGAAGCCGGATCAAGTGCAGAAAAGGTCGGTTATGGCGTCTGATATTCTTATTGTTGATGACGAGGCGGATATCCGGGAGCTGGTCGCGGGAATCCTCGAAGACGAGGGACACGAAACCCGCACCGCCCATGACAGCGACAGCGCGCTGGGGACGATCGCGGAGCGCGCGCCCCGTCTCGTCTTCCTCGATATCTGGCTGCAGGGATCCAAGCTAGACGGGCTGGCGCTGCTCGACGAGATCAAGAAGATCCACCCGGATTTGCCGGTCGTCATGATTTCGGGCCACGGCACGATCGAAACCGCCGTATCCGCGATCAAGCGCGGCGCCTATGATTTCATCGAAAAGCCGTTCAAGGCCGACCGGCTGATCCTGATCGCGGAACGGGCGCTGGAAACATCGAAGCTGCGCCGCGAGGTTTCCGACCTGAAAAAGCGCACCGGCAGCTCGTTCGAATTGATCGGCGCGTCTGGCCCGATGAACAGTATGCGGCAAGTGATCGAGCGGGTGGCGCCGACCAACAGCCGCATCATGATCATCGGACCGTCGGGGTCTGGCAAGGAGGCCGTCGCGCGTGCGATCCACGCCCAGTCGGCGCGCGCCGGCGGACCTTTCGTCACCATCAATGCCGCCGCGATCACGCCGGAACGCATGGAAATCGAGCTGTTCGGCACGGAATCGAATGGCGGGGAGCGCAAGGTCGGTGCGCTCGAGGAAGCGCATCGCGGGATCCTCTATCTCGACGAAGTGGCGGACATGCCGCGCGAGACCCAGAACAAGATCATGCGTGTGCTGGTCGACCAGCAGTTCGAGCGGCTGGGTGGAACGCGCCGGGTCAAGGTCGATGTGCGCATCATTTCCTCGACCGCGCGCGACCTGGAATCACTGATCGCCGATGGACAGTTCAGGGAGGACCTCTATCACCGGCTCGCCGTGGTTCCGGTTCTTGTTCCGTCGCTGGCGGAGCGGCGCGAGGACATTCCGTATCTGGTCGATCATTTCGTGGCGCAGATCGCGCGGCAGGCGGGCATTAAGCCGCGGCCGATCGCCGAGGACGCGATGGCCGTGCTGCAGGCGCACAACTGGCCGGGCAATGTCCGCCAGTTGCGCAACAATATCGAGCGCCTGCTGATTCTCACCAGTGGCGACGGCACCGGCTCCCCGATCACCGCCGACCTGCTGCCGTCGGAAATTGGCGACATGATGCCGAAGACACCGGGCCAGTCCGATCAGCACATCATGGCATTGCCCCTGCGCGAAGCCCGCGAGATGTTCGAACGCGATTATCTTGTCGCCCAGATCAACCGGTTTGGCGGTAACATCTCGCGCACGGCGGAATTCATTGGTATGGAGCGGTCCGCACTTCATCGGAAAATGAAGTCGCTGGGTGTCTAACGGGAGCGCTTGCCATGCGCGTGATCATCTGCGGGGCCGGCCGTGTCGGCTACGGAATCGCCGAACGCCTTTCCACTGAGGACAACGACGTCACGGTCATTGACACGTCGTCGGACCTGATCCGCGGAATTCGCGACACGCTCGATGTCCGCGGGTTCGTCGGCCATGGATCGCATCCGGACGTGCTCGAGGCGGCTGGCGCGCAGCAGGCCGACATGATCATCGCCGTCACGCTCCACGACGAGGTCAACATGGTCGCCTGCCAGGTGGCGCATTCGCTGTTCAACGTGCCCACCAAGGTCGCGCGTATCCGGTCGCAAACCTATCTGCAGAAGCATTATTCCGACCTGTTTTCGCGCGACCACATGCCAATCGACGTGATCATTTCGCCGGAACAGGAAGTCGGCGAAATGGTATTGCGCCGGATCGCCCTGCCGGGCGCCACCGACGTGGTGCGCTTCGCCGACGACAACATCGCCATGGTCGCGATCGAGTGCCTCGACGAATGCCCGGTCATCAACACGCCGCTGGCGCAGCTCTCGGAGCTGTTTCCCGACCTGCCGTCGACCGTCGTCGGGGTGACGCGCGAGGGACGTCTTTTCATCCCGCATTCAGCGGACCAGCTCGTCGCCGGCGACCTGGCCTACGTGGTAACGTCGCGCGACCAGGTCCGGCGCACGCTCGGATTGTTCGGTCATGAGGAACCGGAGGCGACGCGGATCGTCATCGCCGGCGGCGGCAATATCGGCCTCTACGTCGCAAGTTCGATCGAGGCCCGGCAGAGCCGCACCAAGGTCAAGATCATCGAAAGCTCGCGCGAGCGGGCCGTCGAGATCGCCGACCGGCTGCGCCGTACCGTGGTTCTCAATGGCGACGCGCTCGACCAGAAGCTTCTCGCCGAGGCGGATATCCAGGAAGCCGAGTTGCTGGTCGCGCTGACCAATGACGATCACGTCAACATCCTGGCCAGCGCGATGGCCAAGAAACTGGGGTGCAAGTCCAACCTTGCCCTGGTCAACGACCCGACCTACCAGGATTTCACGCGCACGATGGGAATCGATTCCTTCGTCAATCCGCGCAACGTCACCATATCGCGCGTGCTCCAGCACGTGCGGCGCGGACGGATTCGCGCCGTGCACTCAATCCAGCGCGGCGCCGCCGAGGTGATCGAAGCGGAAGCGCTGGAGACGTCGCCGCTGGTCGGCGCGGCCCTGCGCGATCTCGAATTGCCCGACGGCATGCGCATCGGCGCAGTCTACCGCGACGGCAAGATCCACAAGCCGGCCGGTTCGTTCGTCGTCAAGCCGAAGGACCGCGTGGTGATCTTTGCGCTCCAGGACGCGGTGCGCCAGGTCGAACAGATGTTCCGCGTCAGCCTCGAATTTTTCTGATCCTTTCGAACCCCGCCGGGAGATTTCCATGCCGCGCATCGCCTATGTCAATGGCCGCTACGTTCCGCATTCCGCAGCGGCCGTGCATGTCGAGGACCGCGGTTACCAGTTCGCCGACGGCGTCTACGAGGTCTGCGAAGTCGCACAGGGCTGTATCATCGACATGACCCGGCATCTCGACCGGCTCGACCGCAGCCTCGGCGAACTGGCCATGGGCTGGCCGGTGCATCGCCGGTCGCTTGAGACGATCATGGCCGAGGTCGTGCGCGGCAACCGCATCCGCAACGGCCTGGTCTATCTCCAGGTCACCCGCGGTGTCGCGTCGCGCGATCACGTCTTTCCCGATCCGGCCACGCGGCCCGCGCTGGTGGTCACCGCCAAGCGGACCGACCCGGAGGCCGCGGCTGCGAAGGCGCAAAAGGGCATCGCGGTGATCACGGTTCCGGAAAACCGCTGGGACCGGGTCGACATCAAGACGGTCGGCCTGCTGCCGAACGTGCTTGCCCGCCAGCAGGCGAAGGATGCCGGTGCGCAGGAGGCCTGGTTCGTCGATGCCGACGGCGCGGTCAAGGAGGGCGCGGCCACCAATGCGTGGATCGTCACCGCCGACGGCGTGCTGGTGACGCGGCCCGCCGAGCACGGCATCCTGCGCGGCATCACACGCACCGGCGTGATCGACCTGGCCGCCAAACTCGGCCATCCGGTCGAGGAACGGGCCTTCACCGTCGAGGAGGCGCAGGACGCCCGCGAAGCCTTTATCACGGCCGCGACGGCTGTGGTCATGCCGGTTGTCGAGATCGACGGCCGGCCGGTCGCCAACGGCGTTCCCGGGTCGGTTGCATTGTCGTTACGTGAGACATTCTTAGACATTGCGGAAAAGACCAAGGTTTGGTAACCGCATAAGCAAGGTGGTGCGCTTTTTTTTTGTGTTTAAGTCAAATGCGGCCACCCCGATGAAGCGGGCGGGCAAAATTCTGCCGCTTCCGATAAAAAAACTTGGATCGGCGGAAGACAAAAACAATGGCTGAACGATCGCAGAACCTGCAGGACCTGTTTCTCAACACGGTTCGTAAAAACAAGAACCCGCTCACAATATTTCTCATCAACGGCGTCAAGCTGACCGGGGTTGTCACGTCGTTTGACAATTTCTGCGTGTTGCTGCGCCGCGACGGGCACTCCCAGTTGGTGTACAAGCACGCGATCTCGACGATCATGCCAAGCCAGCCGGTGCAGATGTTCGAGAGCGAGGACAGCGGCAACTGATTGGCCCGGCCTCCTGCTGATACCGGGAAGTCCGGTCCTGCCGATACGCGGCGGGAAGAGGATCCGATGCGCGCTGTCGTCATCGTGCCGGTGCTTGCCCGCACGGGCGGCCAGGCGTCGGGCGACGCTGCTCCCGCACGCCCGCTCGTAACCCGCTCGCCGCAGGCGCGCCTCGACGAGGCGACCGGCCTTGCCCGCGCGATCGGCCTCGAGATCGCCCACGCCGAGGCCGTGACCGTCGCCAGGCCGCGATCGGCGACGCTGCTGGGAACCGGCCGGGTCGACGAGATCGCCGGGCTCGTGAAGGAAACCGGCGCCGGGCTGGTGGTGGTCGACCATCCGCTCACCCCCGTCCAGCAGCGCAACCTGGAGCGCGCATTCGAGGCCAAGGTGCTCGACCGCACCGGACTGATCCTGGAAATATTCGGCCAGCGGGCGCGCACCAAGGAAGGCGTGCTCCAGGTCGATCTCGCGCATCTGCAATACCAGCGCGGTCGCCTGGTGCGCAGCTGGACCCACCTGGAACGCCAGCGCGGCGGCGCCGGCTTCCTCGGCGGCCCCGGCGAAACCCAGATCGAGGCCGACCGGCGCATCCTTCAGGAAAAGATCACGCGCCTGAAGCGGGAGCTGGAAACCGTGCGCCGCACCCGCGACCTGCATCGCGCCAAGCGCCGCAAGGTGCCGTATCCGGTGGTCGCGATCGTCGGGTATACCAATGCCGGCAAGTCGACCCTGTTCAACCGGCTGACCGGGGCGCAGGTGACCGCCGCCGACATGCTGTTCGCGACGCTCGACCCGACGCTGCGCCGCGTGCGCCTGCCCCATGGCGACACCGTCATCCTGTCGGACACGGTCGGCTTCATTTCCGACCTGCCGACCCACCTGGTCGCCGCCTTCCGCGCCACGCTGGAGGAGGTCGTCGAGGCGGACCTCGTCATCCATCTGCGCGACATATCCGACCCCGACACGACGGCGCAGGCCGATGACGTCGCGGGAATCCTCGGCGACCTCGGTATCGACGCGCAGGACCGGACGCGCGTACTGGAGGTCTGGAACAAGATCGACCGGCTCGACGAAGCCGACCGGCGGCGGCTGACCGACGATGCCGGCGGCATGCCCGAAGGCGAGCGCCCGGTCGCAGTGTCGGCGGCCACGGGCGAAGGCATCGGCCGGCTGCTCGACGCGATCGAGGCGCGGATCAGCGGCCCGCTCGGCTCGTTTTCGGTGCGGCTCGGCCCGGCGCAGCTCAACCATCTCGACTGGATCTACCGCCACGCCAATGTCATCGGCCGCGCCGACGGCGACGACGGCGCGGTGACGCTGGAGCTGTCGACGACCGCAGCCGGGCAAAGGCAGATCCGCGACCGGCTGGGCAGGGACGCGGAGTAGGGGCGGGCGTCCCACCGCTGATATCCCGGCGCAGATCTGGGTTTGCCTCCCTCGCGAAAGGGGGAGGTGCCTTTCATCGTTTCCCCTCTTTTTCGATTTCTCTCCTGCAGTGGAGGGGACAGGGCGCGGGTCACCCATGCCGCGCCCGGGCTTGCCCCGGTCGGCTCTCAATCCATTCCGCTTGCGCTCCAAAATCGGCGATCACGACGTATTCGGCGCGTTCAGCGCGTCGAAGGCGAGGCCGTGAAGTTCCTCCAGGATGTCGTGGACGTCGTGGACCGGTTTTCGGACCTGCCCCGGCGGCTTGCCCGGGCGCAACGGCCAGAGGCGTATGACGCGGCCTGAATTGCGGCTTTCCCTGTTTTGCGCGCCTGCGGCGGCGCGGGCCCGCCAGCGCGCGAAGCGTTTC
>JBNLDE010000066.1:0-1702 GCA_050304175.1 Zhengella sp.
GCGATGAACGAGTTGATCGAAAAGGGCGTCTGGGTGGAAATTTACGCCGTCGTGCTGAAAGCCGGCGAACGCGCGCCGCAGGTGCCGGAAGACACGGCCGGCAAACCGCTGGAAATGCGGGTCAAGGGTTTTCTTGCCGAACCTGCCCATGTTGGCGAGGACGCCGAAATTATTACCGCCGCGGGCCGGCGCCTACGCGGCCGGCTGGATACGGTCAACCCCGCCTATACGCACGGTTTCGGTCCGCCGATTCCCGAACTGGCGGAGATAGGCAGGGAACTGCGCGCGCTGCTGGCGCGCGGGAAGGCAGCTGATGACTAGTTATCGGGCAATCATGGACCGGCGCGATGAGATCGTGCGCCGATCGGTAGGTATCGATTACGGCAAATACGCCACTGGCCTGCTGGCCTTCGATTACGAGGGCATGATGGCCGACACCGGCTACGATATGGAAAGGATTCGGGAGGTGCAACGCCGCACCGCCGTCGGCGACACGCCGCTGGTCGAATTGGCCAACCTGACCCGGCTGGCGCGCTTGTTTTCCGCGCCGGGTCACGGCGCGCGCATCTTCGTCAAGGACGAGGCGGCCAATCCCTCCGGCTCGTTCAAGGACCGCCGGGCCTCGTTGTCTGTGTTCGAAGCGAAAAGGCGTGGCTATCCCGGTGTTATCGCCGCGACCAGCGGCAACTACGGCGCCGCCGTCGCCTCGCAGGCGGCCAAGGCCGGTTTGCGCTGCATCATCGTCCAGGAGGCTTTCGACAGCCGGGGCGTCGCCCAGCCGGAAATTGCCGAAAAGACTCGCGCCTGCGAAGCCTACGGGGCCGAAGTGGTGCGCCTGTCGGTCGGGCCGGAGTTGTTCTACCAGTTTCTGAAACTGTTGCAGGAAACCGGCTTTTTCAACGCCTCGCTGTATACGCCCTATTCGATCCAGGGCATCGAAACGCTAGGCTTTGAACTGGCTCGGCAGATGCGGGAGCGCTACCGCGTCGATACCGATGCCGTGATCGTCACCCATGCCGGCGGCGGCAATCTGACCGGCACCGCGCGCGGACTGGTTCAGGCCGGCGCGGAAAAAACACGAGTTATCGCCGCCAGCGTCGATCTGTCAGGCCTGCACATGGCTTCGGACCGGGATTTCAATCGAAAATCGTTTACCACCGGCCATACCGGCTTTTCCATGCCGTTCACAGTCTGGCCGGATCGCGCCGACGTGCCGCGCAATGCCGCCCGTGCGCTGCGCTACATGGACCGTTTCGTTACCGTGACCCAGGGTGAAGTGTTCTACATGACACAGGCGCTGGCCGAGCTGGAGGGCATGGAGCGGGGGCCGGCCGGCAATACGTCTTTGGCCGCGGCCTTCGTCATCGCCCAGCAGATGCGCGAGGATCAGACCGTCGTCGTGCAGGAAACCGAATACACCGGCGCCGGCAAGCATCCCCTGGCGCAATTGAATCTGGCCCGGCGCATGGGCATAGTCATCCGGCGCGGCGACCCGAAAACCTCGCGGTCGGGGGAAAGCATCGTCATCCCGGAAAACCCGGAGCAACTGGCAGTCAGCGAAATCGATCTGCATCACGTGCGGCGCTCCTATCTGCAACATGCGCTGCAAACGTTACACCCGGGCGAGCGGCCGGAAGCGGTCGATTATGCCTTTCTGGCCGACGAAACCCGATTGACGCAAGACAAGGTGGAGGAAATTTGC
>JBNLDE010000067.1:0-28126 GCA_050304175.1 Zhengella sp.
CGCGCAAAACAGGGAAGACCGCAATACACGCCGCATCGCCCGGCTCTGGCCGTTGCGCCCGGGCAAGCCGCCGGGGCAGGTCCGAAAACCGGTCCACGAAGTCCACGACATCCTGGAGGAGCTTCACGGCCTCGCCTTCCGGCTGCTCGACACGCCGGATACGTCCTAGCGGCGCGGCCGCAGCATGATTTCAGTTCGCCGGATTGGCCGGCGGACCAGGCGCCTCTACGTTGGATGGCGCTTCCGCCAGCACCTTGCTGCAGGTCAGTTCGCCATGGCGTCCGGCATTGTGATGGGCGATCCCTTTGTCGAGCATGGTTGGTGGCGCTGTGCCTTCATCGCCTCGGGAGATGGCTTCGCTTGCCTTTTTGGCGGCCTTGCGGAAGAGTCGACGTCAAATGCGGGTCATTTTCCGGTCGCCGATGCCGGAAATTCCGGCGGGCGGCGGATGGCGGACAAGGAGGCAGGCGATGTGCGACTGGAAGAATTGGATCTGGCCCGGTCTGGTTGCGACCGCGTTTCTGACCGCGCTGGCCATGTGGTTCGGCGGTGCGCCCGCCGGCGGGCCGGTGCAACTGGTCGCGGCAAGGTCGCTCTATCTTGTCGCGGCATTGGCGGTCGGCTGCATCGTCGGCTGGATGACCTGCCGTCGTCCGCAGGGCTAGGATCGGGGAGGCGGGAGGAACGATACCATGGCAATACTCGCCCTTCAGACCGCGCTACTGGTCGCGATCGCATTTGTTCTCGGCGCCGTCGCCGGATGCCTGATCCACCGGTTCTGGCACGACGACCATGTCGATGCTCTGCCCGGCGCCGCGCCGCCGCCCGCCGATGCCGCCCCCCCGCCGGCCGCTACCGTGGAGAAACCCGCTGCGGTGAAGCGGCCGTTGGCGCCGGCGGACGACCTAAAGCGGATCAAGGGGATCGGACCGGCGATCGAGGGGCGTCTCAACGGGTCCGGCGTGACGACCTTCGCGCAGATCGCGGCGTGGAAAAAGGCCGATCGCGAGCGCATTTCCCAGACGCTCAACTTCAAGGGGCGCATCGAACGGGAGGATTGGGTGGGCCAGGCCAGGATCCTGGCCAGGGGCGGCAAGACCGAATTCTCCGAACGCGTTGCCGCGGGCCAAGTCGAGACCTCGCGCGGTAAGCCGAAGAAACAGAAGAAATGAGGCAACCGGCCGCGGTCGTTTTCTCGGCGGCTGCCTAGGCGCGTCTTGCTTCCGCCTTGTCGATGAACCCGGCGATCTGCTCCGGCAGTTTTCCGGTTTCCAGCAGCGGGGCATGACCCTGGCCGGCAACGGTGATCGCGACCAGGTCCGGATCGTATTCCTTCATCCGGCGTACCGTCTCAACCGACAACAGCGAGGAATTCTCGCCGCGGATCACCATCAGCGGCATGGCGGTCAGGCCGACGAATTGCGGCCAGAATTCGGGCAGCGGCGCGCTCAGATCGATGCTCGTCAGGGTCTTGAGAAGCTTCGGATCGTAGTCGGCCACCGGCTTTCCGTCCTTGTCGCGGTAGAGCGCGCGGGTGAGGCGTTCGATGTCGGCGTCTGTCAGCGCGGGAAACGTTTCTGCCGTGGCCGCCTTCTGCAGCGCGATTGCCTCGTCCCATGACTTGGGCTTGGGCGCGCGCTCCAGATAGCTGCGGATCAGCGCCAGCCCGGCGCCGTCAACGACGGGGCCGACATCGTTGAGGATGCCGGCTTTCATGGCACCGGGCCGCATGGCGCAAAGCACATGCATGATGAGGCCGCCGCGCGAGGTGCCGATGAACGCGGCATGCTCGATCCCCAGCGCCGCCAGCCCGGCTACGATGTCGCCGGCTTCGACCCCGACATTGTAATTGTTCCAGTCGCTGTCGTAGGCGGACTCGCCGCGGCCGCGGTAATCGAAACAGACCACGCGCCTCGGCCGGGTCTCGCGACTGGCCAGGTAAATCGCCAGATCGTTGAAATCGCGAGCGTTTCGGGTCAGTCCCGGCAGGCAGACCACCGGTAGCGCGCCGTTGTCGTCGCCGTAGACGCGGGCGTGCAGCTTCAGGCCGTCCTGCGCGCTGTAATGGAAATCGGAATAGTCCATGTCGGTTCCCGTTCGGTTTTCCCGGATTGGCAGCGAGCCGCTCCGGCGCGCCGCCCACTCCTTAGCGCGGTGTCGGGGACTGATAAAGACCGCAATGCCCGTCAGCGACCGTTGCGCAAATCGCCGATGATGTCGAAACGGCCGGAGATGCGCTGTTTGTAGACCTGGTAGTTCTCCAGTACCCGCTGGATATAATTGCGCGTCTCGCCATAGGGGATTCGCTCGATCCAATCGACCACGGTTTCCAGGCTCTTGCCGCGCGGGTCGCCAAAGCGGGTCATCCATTCTTCGGCCTTTCGCGGACCGGCATTGTAGCCGGCGAAGGTCAGCACGTAGGAATTGTCGAAGCGCTTCAACTGGTCGGACAGGTAATTCGACCCGAGAATCGCGTTGTAGGCGGCATCGCTGGTCAGCCGAGTGGCGGAGTAGGCGAGACCGACCCGTTGCGCGATCGACCGGGCGGTACGCGGCATCAACTGCAACAGGCCGCGCGCGCCGGCGGGCGATACGGCACCGACATTGAACTCGCTTTCCTGGCGCGCCACCGCGTAGGCGAGTGCCGCCCCCGCCGAGGACAGTTGCGCGGACGGGGGGATGACTCCGAGCGGATGGGCAAGCGCTCCGACATCCAGCCCGCGCGAGGCGGCGATCTTGCCAATGCGAAGCGCCAGATAGTGATCGTCGCGCTGTTCCGCCATGGCCGCGAGCAGGGCCAGTTCGCCGGGGCTGTCGAGTTCCCCGGCCAGGTCGCGATAGAGCGTGTCGGCGCGACCGGCGTGGCCAGCCGCCTCCAGCTGCCTGATGGCGCGGACCGCCACTCGGGACTCGAACCGATCGCGGTCCGCGGCGGAAGGATCGGGAACATGGGTGGACAGGGTCTTGCGTCCGACCTTCTCGGCCGCGATCTGGCCGTAGAACGCGGTGTCGTATCCGGCCGCTTCCTCGTAGAGGCGGTGGGCATCGCCCGGTCCGCCGGCTTCCGCCGCCCGCGCCATCCAGTAGTAAGCGCGCGCCTTGGAGATCGGGCCGTCGGCGATCTCGGCAATCCTCGAGAAGTGCTTTGCGGCCGTTTTCGCGTCCTTGCGGAAGCGCAAGGCGATCCAGCCCGCGTGAAATTCCGCATCGGCGGCCATCGCCGGGCTCTCGGCGCCGTGGCCGGCCGCGACCTTGTAGGCCAGCGTGTAGGCGCCGATGTCCAGCAGTTCGCGCGACAGCACTCGCCGCTCGATCCACCATTGATCGGGGTCGATCAGCTGGTCTGCGTCCCCTGGCGCTTTTTGCATGGCCGCAGCCGCGTCCTTGAACTTCCCGGCGCGGCGCAGATATTGCGCCAGCGCGAATGTGAAGCCGGCGGTCCGCTGGCTCGCCGGCACTGCCGACAGCAACGCGTAGGCATCTTTCTCTTGGCGGATGACGGCGGCCCAGGCTTCCTGCAGCTTGGCGCGTCCGCACAGATCGGCAACGCGGCCGGCCGAGCGGATGCGGTCCTCGTACAGCATTCGCTCCATGCGGTAGCAATGGGCGGCGCGCGGTATCAGCGGGCCGAACGCGCCCAGAATGAGGAATTCATCGGCGGCGCCGAGTTTCCTGCTTCGCCAGAACGGGGTGAGCAGGGCCGTCGCATCCGCCTGGCGCCCGAGCGCGATATAGGCGCGCGCGAGCATGACGGTTCCCATGGGCGTGAGCGGCGGCCGCGCGCCGAATACGGCGATCACGTCCTTTGCGGACAGGTTCTCGCGGGCCAACGCGAGTTCCAGGTTCCGTCTGAGCGCCGTCATGCCCGGCCAATCGGGCAGGGCCGTCGCCGCCGCCTTTATTTCGGCGCTTGGCACGTCCTCGCCACCCTGCAAAGCTATGGCCCAGCTCAGGATCCGCCATTCCAGCGTATCGAGCCGCAATTGGTCGCGTGCGGCACGAGCCGCGACGATATCCCCGCCGGAGAGCGCATCGAGGCCGGTTTTCAAGGCGCCGATATTCACTGTGGCCTGCGGCCGGGCCGCCTTGTCGCCGGACGGGATGGTTCCGGTCGGATGCCTATCGACGAGGATGTCGGCGACAGCCGGACCGTCATGCGACGCGCGCAGTCGGTCTTCGGGCGACTGCCAGCCGGCCACCACCGAACCGGTCGCCACGGCAAGCATGCCCATGAGGGCCAGTGCGGGGATCGGAAGCCGTCTTGTCATGGCAGAAAACAGGATCCTGGGGACATGCATCACGGTTGCGCCGCGCTTGCCTCGGCGCCGCGCGTCCGCAAGGGTAGCCGGAGGCAGTGAAGAGGTCGTAAACAAAAGGTTATCGCGGCCATTCAAATTGTCCGTATCAGCCGCAATCCCGGTTACGCGGCGGGGTTCTCCACTCTTGCCGCACGGCTTTGGCAAGACTATGGTGCGCCGCCCGCAAAGGGCAATGTTCAACCGGCCCAGCCAGTCGCCACCTTTGGAGTTCGCAAAAATGTTTAGAGGCTCGTTCACAGCGCTCGTCACCCCCTTCACCAGGGACGGGACGCTCGATGAGAAAGCCTTCTGCGATCTCGTCGACTGGCAGATCACGGAAGGCACCAACGGCCTCGTGCCGGTCGGCACGACCGGCGAGTCGCCGACGCTGAGCCATGAGGAGCATCGCCGCGTCATCGAACTTTGCGTCGAGACCGCCGCGGGCAGGGCGCCTGTCATCGCCGGGGCCGGTTCCAACAATACACGCGAGGCGATCGAACTGGTCGAGCATGCCGAAAAGGTCGGCGCAAATGCCGTGCTCGTGGTGACGCCTTATTACAACAAGCCGAACCAGCGCGGTCTCTACGAGCACTTCGCGGCCGTGGCGCGTGCGACGTCGCTGCCGATCTTCATCTACAACATCCCGCCGCGCTCGGTGATCGACATGACGCCCGAGACGATGGGTCGCCTTGCTCACGACTTTGCCAATATCAGCGGCGTCAAGGACGCCACCGGCAAGGTCGAGCGAGTCAGCGAGCAGCGCATAGCCTGCGGTAGCGACTTCATCCAGCTATCGGGCGAGGATGCCTCCGCCCTCGGCTTCAATGCGCATGGCGGCGTCGGCTGTATTTCCGTCACCTCCAATGTCGCGCCGCGCCTGTGCGCCGCGTTCCAGGCGGCCTCGCTTGGCGGCGACCACGCCCAGGCGCTCGAACTGCAGGAACGGCTGATGCCGCTGCACAAGGCAATCTTCATGGAAGCGGGCGTATCGGGCGCCAAATATGCCTTGTCGCGGCTCGGCCGGGTCGGGAACGTGTTGAGATTGCCGATGGTGCCGATCGACAAGCCGGCGGCCGATGCAATCGACGCGGCGCTCCAGCATGCCGGCCTGATGAACTAGGACGCGCGGATTCGCGCCAGCAGATATCATGAGCAAGGACGCCAAAACGCGCGGCAAGGCCGTCGCCGAGAACCGCAAGGCGCGGTTTTCCTATTCGATCGATGACACGATCGAGGCGGGGCTGGTTCTGACCGGCACCGAGGTGAAGTCGTTGCGCGAGGGCCATGCCAACATCCAGGAGAGCTACGCTGCGTTCGAGAACGGCGAGTTGTGGCTGATCAATTCCTATATCCCGGAATATCTCCAGGGGAACCGTTTCAACCACGAGCCGAGGCGGCTGCGCAAGCTGCTGCTCAACAAGCGCGAGATGGCCAACATCGCCAAGGCCATCGACCGCGAGGGCATGACGCTGGTGCCGCTGAAGCTCTATTTCAACGACCGCGGCCGCGCCAAGCTGTTGATGGGGGTCGCCAAGGGCAAGAAGCTCCACGACAAGCGCGAGGATCAAAAGAAGCGCGACTGGGGCCGGGAAAAGGCGCGCCTGCTCAAGCAGCACGGCTGAGGCCCGGCCGCGCGACTGTCCGCCGTCCTGACTGGTAGATCGCCGGCATAGAATCGGCTTGACAGAATCCCTTGTAACATGCACAGATGTTCATATATAGAGAAAATCTGAAGCGGCACTCCAGCCGCAGCGCAAACAGACAAGGGATACACCATGCTTCTGAATGGACTTCTCAATCGTACCGCGTCCCCGTTGCCGATGGGCGTCATCGCCCATGATGACATGGTCGAGGCCATTGCATCGGGTGAGCATACCGTGATCGACGTGCGTGAAGTGCACGAACACCGGGCCGGCCACATCGCCGGTTCGATCAACGTGCCGCTGTCGAACTTCCATCCAGACAATGTGCCGGACGACAAGCCGATCATCGTCTACTGCGCGACTGGCGGCCGTTCCGCCATGGCGATGCAGATCCTTGAGCAGGCGGGTTTCACCAATGTGCGCAACTATCGCCCCGGGATTGCCGGTTGGCGCATGCAGGGCGGCGCGCTGGTCTGATCCCGATCAAATCCCGGCTGGAAAGGCCCGGCGCATGTTCGCCGGGCTTTTTCATGCCTGCAGATAGGACGCGACGCTAGCGAAAACGTCTTTGAACATGGCCTCGGTCAGCCGCCCGGTATTGGTGTTGTAGCGCGAGCAGTGATAGCTGGAAAATACCTCGACGCCACCGGCGCTGGTCTGGGCTCCGTGTCCGAAAGGATGAGCGGCGACCCGCTCGCCGAGCGCGCGAATGGTCGAATCGTGGGATATCTTGCCTAGAGTCACGACCGCCTCGAGCGCCGCGAACCGGGCAATCGTTGCGGTCAGGAATTGCCGGCAGGTGTTGATCTCGGCCCCGACCGGCTTGTTTTCCGGCGGAACGCAGCGCACCGCATTGGTGATCGCGGTTCCGACCAGTTCGAGTCCGTCGTCGGGACGCGCCGCGAATCGCCCGCGAGCGAAACCGAATGCCCCTAATGTCGAGTAGAGCAGGTCGCCGGCATAGTCGCCCGTGAAGGGGCGCCCCGTGCGGTTTGCACCGCGAAGGCCAGGCGCCAGGCCGACCACAAGCAGTCGCACCTGTTCGTCCCCGCGCCGGTCGGCGAATGTCGGCACCGGGCCGTTGTGCCAGTCGGGTTCGCGTTCGCGCCAGCTGTCGATGAAACCGCTGAGCCGCGGGCAAAGCACACAATCATGCGGCGGTTCGGCACTCACCTTCACGTGCCGGGCCCGTTACAGATCGTCTTCGTATTCGTCTTCCTCGACATCCTGGCGCCTCGGCGGCCGCTCCGACGGGTCGCGGCCGACCTCGCTCTTCAGCGAAACCAGGTCGATGAAATTGTCGGCCTGGCGCCGCAGGTCGTCCGAGATCATCGGCGGCTGTGAGCTCATCGTCGACACGACCGACACCTTCCGGCCACGGCGCTGCAAAGCTTCCACCAGCGTGCGGAAATCGCCGTCGCCGGAAAAAATGAGGTAATGATCGACCACATCGGCAAGCTCGAGCGCATCGATCGCCAGTTCGATGTCCATGTTGCCCTTGATCTTGCGGCGGCCCGCCGAGTCGGTGAACTCCTTGGCAGGCTTGGTCACGACCTTGTAGCCATTGTAGTCGAGCCAGTCGATCAGCGGCCGAATCGAGGAATATTCCTGGTCCTCCACCAGCGCCGTGTAATAGTAGGCGCGCAGCAGATAGCCTTTTTTCCTGAATGAAGTCAGGAGCTTGCGGTAATCGATGTCGAAACCGAGCGCTTTGGAGGTCGCATACAGGTTTGCACCGTCGATGAACAATGCGATCTTTTCGCGGGGATCAAACATGAAGAATACCTTTTTATCGCAATGTGTTCTTGGTACCGGCAATGAGTGTGGGCGAGATGGATGTACGGGCAATCGAGGCGCCGGCGCAACGCCGATACCGAAGTTGCGTTAGCCAAGATTCTTGCCGATTCCAAGGCATATGTTGGTGGATCGCCCAATTGTTGACGATTTCAAGGCTTTTATGGCCGCAAGGGTGGCGTCGCCGCTCGCGATCGAGCTTGTATTCGCCACCGCTTCCATGTATGGACGCGCCAGCAAATTCCCGTCCGGATGAAATATGAAAGGGGCAGTCAATGGCCCGCGTAACCGTTGAAGATTGTATCGACAAGGTCTCGAACCGGTTCGACCTTGTCCTGCTTGCCAGCCATCGCGCCCGGTTGATCTCGCAAGGCGGCCAGATCACCATCGACCGCGACAACGACAAGAATCCCGTCGTGGCGCTGCGCGAAATCGCTGACGAGACGCTCTCGCCCGGCGATCTGAAGGAAGACCTCATCCACTCGCTGCAGAAACATGTCGAGGTGGACGAGCCCGAAACCGAAGCCGAATCCGTTCCGGCCATCGAGCCGACCGGTGCTGGCGACGAGATGGCTGCCGAGGCCGCCGAAGTCGACGAGCCGGTCACCTTCGACCGGATGTCGGAAGAAGAGCTTCTGGCCGGCATCGAAGGCCTCGTGGCCCCGGAAAAAAGCGACGATTTCTGAACCGCTTGTCGGCGCCGGGGGCTTCCGCCCCCCGCCATTGGCGATTATCTATGACATGCGCCGCGTTGACCGCGCGGCGCATGTTTGCGTTTGAGAACGGAGATCGCCGGCAATGATGCGTCAATACGAGCTTGTCGAGCGCGTGCAGCGCTACAAGCCCGACGTGAACGAAGCCTTGCTGAACAAGGCTTATGTTTACGCGATGCAGAAGCACGGCCACCAGAAACGGGCTTCAGGCGATCCCTATTTCTCCCATCCCCTCGAAGTCGCGGCGATCCTGACCGACATGCAGCTCGACGAGTCGACCATAGCGGTCGCCCTGCTGCACGACACCATCGAGGACACCACCGCCACCCGCAAGGAAATCGACGAGCTGTTCGGAGAGGACATCGGCCATCTCGTCGAAGGGCTCACCAAGCTCAAGAAGCTCGATCTCGTATCCAAGAAGGCGGAGCAGGCGGAAAACCTGCGCAAGCTGCTGCTGGCGATTTCGGAGGACGTCCGTGTTCTCCTCGTCAAGCTGGCCGACCGGCTGCACAACATGCGTACGCTCGACCACATGCGGCCGGACAAACGCACCCGCATCTCCGAGGAGACCATGGAGATCTACGCGCCGCTTGCCGGCCGGATGGGCATGCAGGACGTGCGCGAGGAACTGGAAGAGCTGTCGTTTCGCCATATCAATCCGGAAGCATGGCGTATGGTCACGGAGCGGCTGGCGGGACTGCTCAGCCGCCACCAGGACGTGATCGACGAGATCGAGCGCCAGCTCTCGGAACTGTTCGAGAAATACGGCATCGCCGCCGAGGTGAAGAGCCGGCAGAAAAAGCCGTGGTCGATCTTCCGCAAGATGGAATCGAAAACCCTGTCGTTCGAGCAATTGTCGGATATTTTCGGGTTTCGCGTCATCGTCGGCCCGGTCGAGGATTGCTACCGGGCGCTGGGCGCCATTCACACCACCTGGCAAATGGTTCCCGGCCGGTTCAAGGACTACATCTCGACGCCGAAACAGAACGACTACCGGTCGATCCACACCACGATCGTCGGGCCGTCGCGCCAGCGCGTGGAGCTTCAGATCCGCACCACCGAGATGAATGACATCGCCGAATACGGCGTCGCCGCCCACACCATCTACAAGGACTTCGGCAGCGCCGCCGAGAACGGCGACCATGCCCTGTCGCGCGACACCAACGCCTATGCCTGGCTTCGCCGCACCATCGAGCAGCTCGCCGAGGGCGACAATCCCGAGGAGTTCCTGGAAAACACCAAGCTGGAACTGTTCCACGACCAGGTGTTCTGCTTCACGCCCAAGGGCGGATTGATCGCCCTGCCGCGCGGCGCGACCCCGATCGATTTTGCCTATGCCGTTCACACCGACGTCGGCGACACCTGCGTTGGCGCCAAGATCAATGGCCGCATCATGCCGCTGATGACCGAGTTGAAGAACGGCGACGAGGTCGAGATCATCCGCTCCAAGGCGCAGGTGCCGCCCGCGGCGTGGGAGCAGGTCGTCGTGACCGGCAAGGCGCGTGCCGCGATCCGCCGCGCCACCCGCGCCGCGATCCGCAAACAGTATTCGGGTCTTGGCACCCGCATCCTGGAGCGTGCCTTCGAGCGCGCCGGCAAGCCCTTTTCCAAGGATGCCTTCAAGCCGGTGCTGCATCGCCTCGCGCACAAGGAGGTCGACGATGTGCTGGCCGCGGTCGGCCGTGGCGAGCTGCCCTCCGCCGACGTGATGAAGGCGGTGTTTCCCGACTACAAGGACGAGCGCGCCGCAGCGCCGGCGAAACCGGCCAAGCGGGCAGGGTGGTTCAACCTGCGCAACGCGGCCGGCATGCTGTTCCAGTTCCCCGGGCAGTCATCCTCCGGCGAGGATCAGAGCAGGGCGCTGCCGATCCGCGGTGTCCACGGCGACCTTCCCGTCAATTTCGCGCCCGAGGGCGCGGTGCCGGGCGATCGGATCGTCGGCATTCTCACGCCCGGCTCGGGCATCACCATCTACCCGATCCAGTCGCCTGCGCTGGTGGCGTTCGACGACCAGCCCGACCGCTGGATCGATGTGCGCTGGGATATCGATGTCGCGACGGGTGAACGGTTCCCCGCCCGCATCTCGGTCACTGCGCTCAACGAGCCGGGCTCGCTGGCCGAAATCGCAAACCAGATTGCCGCCGCCGACGCCAACATCCACAAGCTGTCCATGGTCGAGACCGCTCCTGACTTCACGGAGATGGTGATCGATCTCGAGGTCTGGGATATCAAGCACCTGACACGACTGATCGGCAGCCTGAAGGAACTCGCAAGCGTTGGCGAGGTCAAGCGGGTGAACGGCTGACAAGCCAACGCCGATTCCCGTTCCCGCCCATGTAACATTGTGCCATTTCGGCCAGGCAGACCGATTTTCGGCTGAACCTGCCGCAATTCCGCCGACAAAGCCGGGCAGCAGAGACATCCGGGGCGCGGCACGGGACATTGGTTCTTGCCGCCCTTGCTGCCAGAAGCTTATATGTCGCCATCGAATCCGCGCGGGGCGGAAAGGGGCTTGAGCAACCGGGCCAAGGAACGATTAACGACAGGCGTGATAACGTCGCGCAAGCGGGCTGGGCATGGCCCGGTTTATGGGATTTATTGATGCTGTTCAGGCGACGGAAACCGGCTGCGTTCGTTGAACGCCTGAGAACTGTCTTGTGGCCCAGGCGTTCGTTCGCCCGTTCTGCCCAGTACTTCATCAAGCGCATCCTGAGACTGTCGGCAAAACCGCATGCGATCGCGGCGGGCGTCGCCGCCGGCGTGTTTGCCTCTTTCACACCGTTCCTCGGTTTTCACTTCATCATCGCCGCCGCGATATCCTGGCTGATCGCCGGCAACGTGCTGGCCTCGGCGCTTGGCACCGCGGTCGGCAATCCGCTTTCGTTCCCGTTCATCTGGGTGGCGACCTACGAGACCGGCCAGTTCATTCTCCACGGGTCGTTCAGCGGCGCCAGCCACTCGATGTCGATCGGCGCCCGGTTGCGCCACATGGAACTCGAATCGCTGTGGGGACCGCTGATCAAGCCGATGCTGATCGGCGCCGTTCCCGTCGGGATCGCCTTCGCCCTCGTGTTTTACGTGGTGACGCGATGGGCGGTTATTGTATTCAGGGACCAGCGGCGCAAGCGGCTGGCCGAACGCGCCCGGCTCAGGGCGCGCCGCGCGGCCGAGGCGTTGCATCCCAAGATGCATGGCGAGCCCGCCGCCAATTGACCAACGTGGCCCGGGCGCCGCAGGGTCGCCAGCCACAGACAGGATGACATTTCTCCATGATCGTCGGCATCGGTAGCGACCTGATCGACATCCGCCGGATCGAGCGATCGCTCGAGCGGTTCGGTTCTCGTTTTACGGACCGCATTTACACCGATATCGAGAAGGCGAAGTCGGATCGCCGCAAGGAGCGCGCAGCTTCCTATGCCAAGCGCTTCGCAGCCAAGGAGGCCTGCGCCAAGGCCTTGGGAACCGGCCTGGCGCGCGGCGTGTTCTGGCGCGACATGGGAGTCGTCAACCTGCCCGGCGGCAAGCCGACCATGCACCTGACCAATGGCGCGGCCGCGCGGCTCGACAGCCTTGTCCCGGAAGGCCACAAAGCCGTCATCCATCTCACCATTACTGACGATTTTCCGCTCGCCCAGGCATTTGTGATCATCGAGGCCGTTTCCGGCCAGTAGCGGAATGAAGCCCGGTGGCCGTGCATTGTTGCGGAGGCTTGTGACAATCGCTAAGACGGGCGCGAAAGAACCGAGGACCAGATGAGCGTGACCGACAAGACCCAGAAGAAATCAGGCGGACTTTTCGAGACCGTCAGCGTAATCGTCCAGGCCCTGATCCTGGCCCTGATCATCCGCTCCGTCCTCATCCAGCCATTCTCGATTCCCTCGGGATCGATGCGGCCCACTCTGCTGGAAGGCGATTACCTGTTCGTCACCAAGTGGTCTTACGGCTATTCGCGCCATTCGTTACCGTTTTCGCCCAACCTGTTCTCGGGTCGCATCTGGGCGAGTGAGCCGAAGCGCGGCGACGTCGCGGTGTTCAAGTTTCCGCCCAATCCCTCGGTCGATTACATCAAGCGGGTGATCGGCCTTCCCGGCGACCATGTCCAGATGAAGGAGGGGACGCTTTACATCAACGGCGAGGCGGTCAAGCGCGAGAAGGTCGGCCAGATCGACAACCCTGACATCACGAATATCGACCGGCCGGTGGACGTGTATCGGGAAACGCTGCCCAACGGGGTCAGCTACGATACGCTCGACATCACGCCGAACGGCATTTCGGACACCACGCGGGAATTCATCGTGCCGCCCGGGCATTTTTTCATGATGGGCGACAACCGCGACAACTCGAATGACAGCCGCCTCGATGTCGGCTTCGTGCCGTACGAGAATTTCGTCGGCAAGGCCAACATCATCTTCTTCTCGATCTCCGGCGGTGCGAGCCCGCTCGAAATCTGGCGCTGGCCGACGGAAATGCGTCCTGGCCGGTTGTTCGAGTGGATCAACTGACAGCGTCGGCCATGACTCGCGCGAAACGAGTTGGACAGGACCTTGTGGCGCAGGTCGGCAAGCTGACCGGTCATACATTCAAGGACCCCGTGCGCCTGGAACGGGCGCTGACCCATGCCAGTGCCCGCGGGCGCGACGGCGCCGACTACGAACGGCTGGAATTTCTCGGCGACCGCGTGCTCGGCCTTGTCGTGGCCGAGATGCTGTTTCGCGATTATCCAGCCGCCAATGAGGGCGAGTTGTCGGTTCGCCTGAACCAGCTCGTCAGTGCCGAAACCTGCGCCGCGGTATCCGAGGAAATCGGTATCCATGAATTCATCATCACCGGCGCGGAGATCAAATCCCTGACCGGCCGCAAGCGGCAGAACCTGCGCGCCGACGTGATGGAGTCGCTGATCGCGACAATCTATCTCGACAGCGGGCTCGACGCGGCACGAAGCTTCATTCACAAATACTGGTCAGGCCGCGCCAGGGCCGAATTTGCTGCCCGGCGCGACGCCAAGACCGAGTTGCAGGAGTGGGTACACCAAATGCCCGGCGATCGCGTCCCCGTCTACCGTGTCGCTTCGCGCGAAGGTCCGGATCACGACCCGGTGTTCACCGTAACAGTCGAAGTCCAGGGCCTTGCGCCGGATCGCGGTGTCGGCCGCTCCAAGCGCGAGGCCGAACAGGCCGCGGCAAGCTCGATTCTGGTGCGCGAAGGCATCTGGCCGGCAGGCGAGGGAGCCTGACATGACCGAACCGGAACCGCATCGCGAAACACCGGAGGGCGACGTCCCGACGCGTTCCGCATTCGTGGCGCTGATCGGCGCGCCGAATGCCGGCAAGTCGACGCTGTTGAACCAGCTCGTCGGCGCCAAGGTTTCCATCGTGACGCACAAGGTGCAGACCACGCGCGCGATCGTGCGCGGCATCGCCATTCGCGACGCGACGCAGATCGTCTTTGTCGACACGCCCGGCATCTTCAAGCCGCGCCGGCGCCTCGACCGGGCTATGGTGACGACGGCATGGTCGGGCGCCAGGGATGCCGATTTCGTCCTCTTCCTGATCGACGCCGAGCGCGGCATTGTCGGCGACGCGGCCGCCATTCTCGACCGGCTTTCCGGCGTTCGGCAGCCCAAGGTGCTGATCCTCAACAAGATCGATCAGGTGAAGCGCGAACGCCTGCTGGAGATGGCCGCGGCAGCAAATGAGAAGGTGGAATTCGACCGCACTTTCATGATCTCGGCGCTGAACGGCTCCGGGTGCGACGATCTGATGGCCTGGCTGGCCGAAGCGGCGCCGCCGGGACCGTGGTACTACCCCGCCGACCAGATCTCCGATCTGCCGATGCGCATGCTCGCCGCAGAGATCACGCGCGAGAAGCTCTATCTTCGGCTGCACCAGGAACTTCCCTACGCCTCGCATGTCGAGACCGAACGCTGGCAGGAGCAGAAAAACGGCTCGGTCCGCATCGAGCAGGTCATCTATGTCGAGCGTGACAGCCAGAAAAAGATCATCCTCGGGCGCAAGGGCGAGACGATCAAGGCAATCGGCAAGGCCGCGCGCGAAGAGCTCGCCGCCATTCTCGAACAGCCGGTCCATCTGTTCCTGTTCGTCAAGGTCCGCGGCAACTGGGGCGACGATCCGGAGCGCTATCGTGAAATGGGGCTTGAATTCCCCGGCTGAGGCGTCAATCTCGGCAAATGGAATGGCGCGACGAGGGAATCATCCTTGGAACCCGCAGGCATGGCGAAACCAGCGTCATCCTGGAAGTGATGACGAGTGCCCACGGCCGGCATCTCGGCCTGGTCCGTGGCGGCCGCTCAGCGCGTATGCAACCCGCACTGCAGCCCGGAAACCGCGTCGAACTGGTCTGGCGCGCCCGCCTCGACGAGCACCTGGGGACATTCCAGTCCGAAACGGTCGTCCATAACGCGGCCCGAATCCTGCAATCGGCGGTCGGGGTTTACGGATTGCAGGCCGTTGCCGCCCATTTGCGGCTGCTCCCCGAGCGCGACAACCATCGCCGCCTGTTCGAGATGCTCACCCTGATCATTGAGCATCTCGACGACGCGCAGGCGACGGGCGAACTGTTCGTGCGTTTCGAACTGATGATGCTGGACGAACTCGGTTTCGGTCTGGACCTGAGCCGCTGCGCCGCCACCGGCACCAATGAAGAGCTGGTCTTCGTGTCGCCGAAATCCGGATCGGCGGTCTCGCGCTCGGCCGGCGCGCCCTACGAGGACCGCATGCTGCCGCTGCCGGCCTTCCTGGACCGCAGGCGCGGGATCAGGGCGGATGCCCGATCGCTGCGCGACGCGCTCCGCCTGACGGCGTATTTTTTCGACCGCCATGTCTACGAACCGCGCGCCATCCGCGAACCGGAGGCGCGAGCCGGCCTGGCAAATGCATTGCTACGGCAGTTTGAGCAGGAAGGATCGGCGGCATGAGCGAATACCGGGAGCGCATGGAGGGGATCTGGCGGCTTGGCCAGTTCGGCATCATACCGGCGGCCGACATCGCAAGCTATTCGGGGCTCGAACTCATGCAGCGTATCGTCGAAGGCATCTATCCGCCTCCGCCGATTGCCGGGACGCTCGGCTACATCCTGACCGAGGTCGGAGAGGGAAGGACGGTTTTTCGCGGCTGGCCGAAATACGATTACCTCAATCCGATGGGCACCGTTCATGGCGGCTGGGCGGCGACCATCATGGATTCCGCGCTTGCCGCCGCGGTCCACACGACCTGCGCGAAGGGCGAAGCCAGCACGACGGTCGAGTTCAAGGTCAATCTTCTGCGGCCGATCACGCCGGAAACCGGTGAAGTCGTCTGCGAGGGGCGGGTGGTTCATCGCGGCCGCAACCTGGCAGTGTCCGAGGCGACGCTGAGAGGCCCCGACGGAAAAGTGCTGGCCTTCGGTACGGAAACCTGTTCCATATTGCGAATCCCGGGCTGACAACCGCCCGAATCCGCATCGCGGGGGAGCGGAATGCTGACGTCGATTCTGCTTATTGTGGTCATTATCCTTGGCGCGCTTTTGACGCAGACCCGCAGGAGACTGGCGGAACTCGACCGGGATGTGCGCGCGCTCCAGGCCCGTTTTGGCGAAGTGGCGGGCACCCCCGGCGTCGCGGGCGGCGCCCCGCCGAAAGGCGCCAAAAAGGCCAAGCCGCAGCGGGCGGCCGCGCTCGAAACCGAAATGGAAACGCTCGCCGGAAAACCGGCAGCGCGGGAAATCGAGAAATCCGGAGCCGCTCCGGTACCGCAGCCGGACGCTGCGGAAAAAGCCCCTTCGCGGCCCCGTTTCGGCGGTGCCGAAGGACTGGAACAGACAATCGGCTCGCGCTGGGCGATCTGGGTCGGCGGTCTGGCGTTCGCCCTGGGCGGTCTGTTCCTGGTTCGCTATTCCATCGAACGCGGCATGTTCAGCCCGTCTGTCCGCCTTGTGCTGGCGTCGCTCGCCGGCATCGCGGCACTGGTGGCCGGGGAATTCGTTCGCCGCAGCGACCTGAAACTGTCGCTTGGCGGCGACCGCGCCGCGCCGGTGCCCGCAATCCTGACCGCAGCCGGGGCGGCGATTCTGTTTGGCGTCATCTATGCCGCCCATGGCCTGTACGGTTTCATCGGTCCCGCAACGGCCTTCGTACTGCTCGGCCTTGTTTCCGTTGCCACGATTGCGGCCTCGCTGGTGCACGGCAATATCCTCGCCGGGCTTGGCCTGGTCGGCTCCTACGCCACACCGCTGCTCGTCAGCGCGCAAAGCCCCAGCCCGTGGTCGCTGTTCTCGTATCTGTCCCTGGTTCTCGTGGCGACGGCGCTTCTCGCCCGCCTGCGCGACACGATATGGATGATGATCGCGGCAGTTGTCGGCATAGGTGCATGGCTCGTCGTCGATGCACGGTTTTCGCCGACGCCCGATCACTACGCCGCCCTGGTGGCGGTCGTGGCCATAACGGGTTCGTTGGCGGCCATCTGGTTGCGCGGCCGCGGCGATGTGCACGGTTTGCCAGACCGGCTGCGCTCGCCGCTTGGCTGGCCGGTCATCGCCGGTGTCGTTGCGATCGTGCTGACGGGACTTGTCGTGATCCGTTTCTCCGACATGGATGCCCCGCCGGCGCGCCACGCCCTGTTTGCGATGATGGCCCTGCTGCTGGCGCTGGCCGCGTGGCGCAAGCTGGGCGCCTCGGCCGTGCCCGGCGCCGTTTTACTGGCGATGGCCACCTTGGTGGAGATGGCCCTTTTCGGGTTGGAAACGGCGGGGTTGGTCATAGCCGAACCCGACCGCATCGTGGCGGCCGGCGGCGAAGGTCTCGCCGAGGCCGTGTTCGTGCCATATGCCGCTGCGGTCGGCGTCTTGTTTGCCGCCGTGGGCGTAGCAATGGCCTGGATCAATGTCCGCGACCGCGCGACATCCTTGTTGTGGGCCTCGGCGGCGGCGATCGCGCCGCTCGCCGGTTATGGCGCGGCGGTCGGCCGCTACGCCAACCTCGAGATCGACTATGTCTATGGCCCTGCCGGTTTGGCGTTCGCGGCCATCATGGCCGCCGCGGGGCTTGTGATTGCGCGCCGGGAGCAACCGGAGTCCCGGATGACGGGTGCTTCGGCCACGCTGCTTGCGGCGGCTTCGGTCCATTTCGGGATCGCGATCCATTTGCTGAGCACGCCGGCCTGGACCGGCATCATTTTTGCGCTGGTCGCACTCGCCCTGGTGCTGGCTGCTCTGCGGGGCATCCACCCGGTGCTGCCCTGGCTGGCCGTCGCATCGGGCGCGGTGGTGTTTGTCCGCTTCGCAATCGACCCGGCGGTGACGGGCGCCGCGCCGTTGTCCGCCACGCCGGTGTTCAACTGGCTGCTCGCCGGATACGGGATCCCGGCGGCGGCGTTCATCGCTTCGGCCTGGCTTCTCGGCCGCAACGGCGGCGGCGGAGCGCCCCGCCGCGTCATGGAGGCCTTTGCCATCATTGCAACGCTTGCCGGACTTGCCATTCTAGCCCGCCACTGGATCCATGGCGGCGTGCTGGAGCCGGGCATGCCGACCACGCTTGGCGAGCAGACCGTCTACACGGTTCTGTCGCTGGGCGCGTCGCTGGCCCTGATCCGGCTCGACGACGCAGCGCCCAGCCCGGTGTTCCGCCTCGGTTCGATGATCGTTGGATATGGCGGTCTCGCGGTTGCCGCGTTCAACCATTTTTTCTGGCTCAATCCGCTATGGAGCGGCGAAAACACCGGCTCCAATCCGGTCTTCAACATCATCATGGTCGGCTATCTTCTGCCGGCCCTGTTGGCTGGCCTGGTGTGGTGGTACGCGCGTTCGCGCCGGCCATGGCACTACGTCACGGCGCTGGCCGCCTATGGCGGGCTGTCGCTGTTCGCCTGGGTCAGCCTGACGGTCCGCCGGTTCTGGCAAGGCCCCTATATCAGCGCCTGGAAGGAGATGCCGCCGGGCGAAACCTACACCTATTCGGCCGTCTGGCTGGTGATCGGCATCGGCCTGCTGATCGTCGGCATGCGCACCAGGTCGCGCACCATTCGCGCGATATCCGGCGCCGTCGTGGTCGTGACCGTGGTGAAGGTGTTCCTTGTCGACATGGCGCAACTCGAAGGCGTGCTGCGCGCCATGTCCTTCATGGGTCTCGGCGTTTCGCTGATGGGCATCGGCCTGTTCTACCAGCGGGTGCTGGCTCGCAGCGCCGAAACCTAGCCTATTGAGCCGGCACGGCCTGGGGCCGCGCGACAGGTGCCTCGGTGATCGGCAAATGGACCAGTGCCGCGAACAGGCCAAGCGCGACGCCCAGCCACCAGACGACGTCGTAGGAGCCGGTGACATCGCGCAGATAGCCGCCGAGCCAGACCCCCAGGAATGACCCGACCTGGTGCGACAGGAAGACGATGCCGCCCAGCATGCCGAGGTGGCGCGTGCCGAAGAATGTCGCCACCAGCGCGTTCGTGGGCGCGACGGTCGAGAGCCACAGCAGGCCCATGACGATCGAGAAGACGATGACGCTGGCCGGCGTGATCGGCAGCAGGATGAAGGCGGTGATCGCGATCGACCGGCACACATACAGCAGCGACAGCATGATCCGCTTGGAGCGACGCTGGCCGATGTAGCCCGACGCGAGCGAGCCGATGATGTTGAACAGCCCGATCAGCGCGATCGCGATGACCGCGTAGCGTGCTTCGATGCCGGTGTCGCCGAGATAGGCCGGAAAGTGCGCCGTGATAAAGGCAACCTGGAAACCGCAAACGAAGAAGCCGGATACCAGCAGCACATAGGACTGGTGTCCGAATGCCTCGCGCAGCGCGGCACCGAATGACTGCTCGTACTCCGCTTGCGAAACCCGCCCGCTTCTGGCGTTGCCGGTCAGCGGGATTGCCAGCACCGGAATGGCGAGCATGGCGATGCCCAGCCACACCAGTGTGTCCGACCAGCCTACCGTATCGATCAGGCCCTGGCTGATGGGAGCGAAAAGGAACATGCCCGCCGATCCCGCGGCCGTTCCGATCCCGAACACCACCGAGCGGTTTTCGGCCGGCACGTTGCGCGCGAAAGCGGCCAAAACGATGCCGAACGAGGCTGCCGCAACGCCAAGGCCAACCAGCACGCCGCCGCCGATATGCAACATGGCCGGCGTTTCAGCCGTCGCCATCAGCAGCAGTCCGGCCGCGTAGAGGACGCCGCCCGACGCCAACACGCGCCACGAGCCGAACCGGTCGGCGATGGCGCCGAATATCGGTTGGCCGAGACCCCAGAAGATGTTCTGGATCGCCATGGCCAGCCCGAACGTGGTGCGGTCCCAGCCCCGGTCCGCCAGCATCGGCAACTGGAAAAAACCCATCGCGGAACGCGGGCCAAAGCTCATTGCGGCGATGATGCAGCCGCAGATTACGATCAGAAGGGGAATGCGGTGCGAGGCACTGGCGGGTTGGACGGTCATGTCGGGATCTCCTTGGGCCGACGGAAGATAACGAGGGGATCGCGATGTTCAACTGAATAAAGCTGACGGGCCGTTCAGGAATATTGACCCGGACCGCGGCGCTGGACGTCGCATCATGATTTGTCGTCGCGTGGTTGGCAACGAAGACGTTGAAATCAGGGAACGGCCGCCACAAATACGCCTCAATGCGGGAGCGATAGCGAAAATGCTGCTCGCGCGGATATTGGCCACACGCGGCGGACCTGATGAGTCACGTCACGGATGGGTTTCCACGAGGCCGGTTCGCTCGGGGTGTTGATGCAGCCTGAATACCGCAACGCCACACATGCCGACATCGACGCGCTCGTTCGCATAGAGAACGCGGCGTTCGAAGCCGACCGCATATCGCGGCGCTCGTTTCGCCAGTTGATAGACCGCGAAACCGCGGAAACCGTCGTCGCCGTGGTCGACGGCGAAATTGCGGGCTATTTCATGGTGCTGTTCCGCCGCGGCAGCGGCGTGGCGCGGCTCTACTCCATCGCCGTCGCTCCCGGGCACACAAGCAGGGGGTTGGGCGGGCGCCTGCTGCAGGTCGCCGAGAAGACCGCCTACGACCATGGCCGGCTGTTCCTGCGCCTCGAAGTGCGCGAGGATAATGCTCGCGCCATCGCGCTCTACAAGGCCTCGGGCTATCGGCTCTTCGGCCGCCATCTCGAATATTATACCGATCACACCAGCGCGTTGCGCTTCGAAAAACTGCTACGCGGCGCCCCGCCGGATGCCGCAGTAGTCCCCTATTTCGAGCAGACCGCCGATTTCACCTGCGGGCCCGCCTGCCTGATGATGGCAATGGCGGCGTTCTCGCCCGGCTTCGTGCCCGATCCGGTCATGGAGATCCGCCTGTGGCGTGAGGCCACGACGGTGTTCATGATGTCCGGTCCCGGCGGCTGTGAACCCTACGGCCTGGCGGTGACCGCGCACGAGCACGGCCTTGCCGCGCGCATCGCTGTCTCGGTCGACGGACCGCTTTTCCTGCAATCCGTGCGCGACGCGGAAAAAAGGCGCGTCATGGAACTCGCCCAGATCGATTTCCGCGCCCGCGCCGAAAGTCATGCCATACCCGTCGAGATTGCCGGTTTCGGCCTCGACGATATCCGCGCGGGTCTCGCCGGCGGCGAACTGGTCGTGGTTCTGGTCAGCGGTTACATGATGTTCGGGAAAAAGGTGCCGCACTGGGTGCTGGCGATCGGCGCCGACCCCGAGCACATATTTATCCACGATCCGTGGATCGAGGACGAGCGCGGCGAAACCGCGGCCGATGCCGCCAATATTCCCGTGCCGAACGCATTGTTCATGTCTATGGCGCAATTCGGCCGCGAGGGGCTGAGAGCCGCCGTCTTCCTGGGGAAAAGAACGCAATGAGCTGGGTCATCCTCACCGGCCGTTCCAACGATATCGACCAGGCCGCGACGCCGCACAAGGTCATCACAAATCGCGACTACCTCACCCATCCGAACCTGTTTCGCGGTCAAAGGCCGAAGATCATCAACCTGTCGTCGTCCTATGCCTACCAGAGCCGGGGATATTACGCATCGCTGCTGGCAAGCTCGCGCGGGCACCGGGTCATTCCCTCGGTCGAGACGATGATAGACCTGTCGGAGCCGAAGCTCTACGAAAATGCGGTTCCTGACCTGGAGCAGGCGCTCAACGCCATTCGCAAGACGATCGCCGACGAGCTGACGCCGAAGGTGCGTTTCTATTTCGGCATGGGCCCGTCGAAGAACTGGGACCGGTTCGGCCGGTTGCTGTTCGACTGGTTTCGCGCGCCCGCGCTGGAGGTGACGATCGGGGAGGGCGAGTGGTTGCGCATCAAGCGTGTTGCGCTCGCCACCGTCAACAGGCTGGAACCCGACGACAGGAAACGCTTCATGGGGTGCATGGAGGCCTATACCGCCCGCGAATGGCGTGATTCGCGCTCCAAGACCCCCGCTCGCTACACCTTTGCCACGTTGATCGATCCCAAGGAGGAGTTGCCGCCGTCCTCCGTGTCGAGCCTGAAACACTGGGCGCGCGTCGCGGCCAAGATGGGCGTCGAGGTCGAGCCGATCACCCGCAAGGACCTGGCCCGTCTCGCCAATTACGATGCCCTGTTCATTCGTGAGACCACCGCGATCTCCAACCACACCTACCGGTTTGCCCGCCGCGCGCAGCAGGAGAACATGCCGGTCATCGACGATCCGCTGTCGATGATCCGTTGCACCAACAAGGTCTACCTGCACGAACTGATGACGCTCAACGGGATTCCGGTGCCGCCCACCGTCGTGATTGCCGGTTCGGGCGATCTCGACCACGCGGCGCAGGCTCTGGGTTTTCCGATGGTCCTGAAAATTCCCGACAGCGCCTTCTCGCGCGGGGTGAAGAAGGCCAATGACGCGGACGAATTGAAAAAACTTGCCGCGAAATGGCTGGAGGACTCCGACCTGCTGCTGGCCCAGAAATTCATGCCGACCGATTTCGACTGGCGGGTCGGCGTGCTCGGCGGCCATCCGCTGTTCGCCGTGCAATACCTGATGGCCAAAAAGCATTGGCAGATCGTCAATCACGACAAGGGCGGCAAGCCGATCGAGGGCGGATTCGCCTCGTTCTCGCTCGCCGACGCGCCGCCGGAGGTGATCGAAACGGCGGTGCGGGCCGCGCGCTGCATCGGCGACGGGCTGTATGGCGTCGACCTGAAGGAAACCGGCGACGGCGTAGTGGTCATCGAGGTCAACGACAACCCCAATCTTGAACACGGGGTCGAGGACAGCGCGGAAAAGGACGCGGTCTGGATCAAGCTGACCCAGTGGTTCATCGACCGGCTGGAGCGCTAGTCCCTTCCAGCGCGTGGAACCGGCGCAGGAACAGCGCTTCCACGGTCTTCGCCGGCCTCGGCTCCAGATCGAACCCTTCGCTTGTGATGCCGCGCGGGCGGCCAAAATATTTCGCAGCCTCGGCGTCATCGAAACCGGCCAGTTCGCGCGCCTCGAACCAGGCCGCGACCTGGTCGGCGCGCTTGATCGCTTTCTTGAGCGTGGCCGGTACTTGCGCAGGCAGCGAAAAGCGCAAGTGGATGGCCGCCTGAAGCCGCGCCTCAACCGCCTTGTAGCCGCCGCCGACGACCGCCTTGAACGGCGAGATCATGTCGCCGATCACATATTCGGGCGCGTCGTGCAGCAGCGCTGCCAACCGCTGTTCGGTGCTCGCCCTGGCATTCAGCCGCGAATAAATCGCTTCCACCAGCAGCGAATGCTGGGCGACCGAATAGGCATGGTCACCGATGGTCTGGCCGTTCCAGCGGGCAACACGGGCCAGCCCGTGGGCGATGTCGCCGATCTCGATATCGAGCGGCGAGGGGTCGAGCAGGTCCAGCCGGCGCCCCGAAATCATGCGTTGCCAGGCTCTTGGCGGTGCGCCCTTGCGGTCACCCATTACGCATTGTCCGCGTCGTCGCCGATCTCGGGAAAGGTGAAGCGCGCCCATTCGGGGATGCTGAGCCGGACCGGCGTATCGCCGGCGAGCAGCGGCGTTCCGGCATCCATCGCCGCCTTCACCCGGTCGATGCGCGCCATGGCGAGGCCGGTCTTTCCGGCAACCGAACCGAGCGCGCCGACGGTCTTGCCGCCGGCGGTCAGGCCAGTGCCCGGGGGCGGTAGCGCGTGGTCGCTCTCGACCTTCAGGATACGTCGCCGCGCCGTACCGCGGTGCTGCATGCGCGACACAACTTCCTGACCGACATAACAGCCCTTGGTGAAAGACAGCCCGCCCGTCTGATCGAGCAGCGCGTCGTGCGGAAAGGCCTCGCCGGCGACGTAGTCGCTGCCTTCCTCGCCAATGCCGTATGCGATCCTGAACGCGTTCCAGTCATCGCGCGTCGCATCGGCGGCGGGCGCGGGTTCGCCATGGCGCCGGTAGACCTTGGCACCCTCCGGGAAACGCCGGTCGCGCAGCCATGTCACGTCTGAATCGATCTGCGAAGCGGTTGAATCGGTTCCCCACCGGACCGCGGCAACCACATGATCCGAAACGGAGATTTCTACTTTTGCCCGCAGTTTGTAGAGCGTCAGGCGCTTGGCGAATTCCCCCGCGGCATCCGCACTTGTTTCCAGCGTCAATCCGCCGTCCGCCGCGCGGCTGACCAGGAAATCGAAGAGGATCTTGCCCTGTGGCGTCAGCAGGGCGCCCGGGCGGATAATGCCGGTATCGAGGCCCTCGATGTCGGTCGTGACGAGATTGTGCAGGAAGTGTTCCGCATCGGGCCCCGACACGGTGACAAGGGCGCGTTCAGGAAGGACGGCGGTCGGCATGATCGACTCCCGGTTGACCGGGTTTACCTAGGCCGGGCCGCCGGCCTCCGCAAGCCCGTCAGTCGCCCGCCACGAAGAATGCCCACCGGCCCTCCGGCGTGACGCCGACCCTGAAGAAGATGTAGGCGCCGAAAGACTGCATGTCTTCATAGTCGCCGGCGGTGATCAGCTTGAACAGCTCGACCTTCTGCGGCTTGGTCAGCTTGTCGAGCGCGATGGCGTAGAAGTAGGGCCAGACATAGAGTTCGGTGTCCTTGCCTTGGTCCAGATGCACATATCCGGCTTCGAGCACTTCGAGCAGAATGGCCAGAATCTCGGTGCCTTCCGCGTCACCGGACGTTCCGCGCAAATACTCGATCGGGTCGCCGTCGACACCGCCGAACGACAGCGTGGTCATCGAATCTCCGGTACCGACCAGCGGCCGCAACTTTTCGATGTCCCCGCTCTTGCAGGCCTCCACGATGAGCTCGTGCATCCGCTTCACGGGCGCGGGCAGCAGGCTGAGATCGTAAAGAATCTCCGGCGCCGGTTCGGATATGGCGGGCACATCGGTTGCGGCGGGCGGGGCGGCCTGCTCCGGTTGGCCGGTTTCGCCGTCAGGCTGCCCTTCCGGCACCGGCTGGATCGGATCGGGCAGCGGAATTGGCTCGATCGGGCGCTTTTCGGGCGGCAATACGCCTTGTTCCCGGGTTTCCGGCGGATTGGCGGCCGGAACTTCTTCGCGCTTGAGTTCGCTAAGCGCGGCAGCCGGTTGCGCCAGCAGGAGCAGCAGTGTCAGTCCCGCGAAAAGCCGTAATGCAGGCGCCATCCGTGTGGGGTATTGGGGCATTCGGTTTGCACCGGTAGCGGATTTCGACTTGCCGGCTATGAAAGAGAGTAATCGCGCGCTCGTCAATGACGACTTGCGTCGGGGCAGAACTCCCCGCCGACCAGGCGCTCGCGCATCCGCTCCAGCATCGCCATCGCCGCGTCTTCGCCAAGTTCGCGCTGCATTTCGCCCAGCGCCGTCGAGATCGCGGCCTCGGCAATGATGTCGGGCTCGATCCCGGCAAGCAGGCCGGCCGTCCACGCCTCGTCATGGCACTCGATCGCGCTCAGGCGCTTTTCCTCGCGAATCATCGCTTCAATGTCGTTCTGAACGTCCTGCATACTGCCCCGCTTGCCGAGTGCGGCCCTTAACAACCCATTAAAGCATCTAACACGAATTGTGGCTTCTGCAGCACCGCATTGGTTAAAAAGTTAACACATTGTGAAATCGGCGTTGCGCCCGCGCAACAACCTGTGGGCGCGACACATGTCAGCCACCGAAACGGACCACGATCTCTCGCGAAATTGCCGCGCCTTCCTTCATGTAACGGTCGATCGCCGACATTGACGAGGCGGTGCAACTCGTGTGGACGGCCGCAAATGTGCGGTAGCCGCGATTGAAGCTGGCAACGTAGCGGGCGCGTCGCTCGCCCTGCGGATTCTCGGCATCGAGGATGTGCCGCATCTCGTCGCGCCAGGTGTTGCCCTGTTCGCCGCACAGATTGCGCAGGTAGTGAAGCGAGCCGAGGATTTCGCTCAGCCGCAGCATCTTGTCCTCGTAGGGCGCTTCCTGCGCGTGCACGGGCAGGGCGGCGAAAAACGCCGCCAGCAGGAGAGGCAACACGAGGGACGGCCAGGCACGCTTCATGGTCTGGTTGTGGCCGAACTTTGCGGCGGTTGCAAGGAGATCGAAGCCGTCGCCTACCTGTCCGTTATGGGCGTATCCGGGTGGAAGGCGTGTGCGACAAAGGCGAATGTCTGGTCATGAACGACATCTTTCCCGTCACGCGTGACACGAACAGTGCCTATGTCGCGCCCACGCTCGATGGCTTCCTTGTCGAGCGCGGAGTTGACGCCCTTGGTCCACTCTATGTGGTAACCGTCGATTTCGTAGGGCGCTTGCCTCACCCGCTCAAGCGTGACGATGATCGGCCCGTTGTCTCCGCGCACCACGACGACGTGGGCCATTGCGGGAATGTGTTTCGGCATGTCGCCGCGATACAGGAACGGGACTGCGGAACTGTCATAGCCGACATAGGGGTTGCGGCCATAGGGCCGGAAATTGGCGTTGTTGGTCACCAGCACGCGGCCGGCCGGAAAGTCCCTGGCGAACTCCGCAAAGGACTGGATCCGCGACGGGATCATCTTCAGTTTCCGGCCGGTCAGGGCTCCGACGATCGCCTCGCCGGTGAATTGCTGCCACCAGCTTTGCGTCGCCCGGTCATACATCACCAGGTCGGAATTGCGCAGCTTGCCCGTTGTCCCGAAGGTGACGGCCTTACCGTCGATGACCCGGTCGAACACGATTGAGGAATTGCACAGCGGACAATAAGTCACGGTCACCGGTCTCCCGTCGACCGTGTCGTTGATGATCTCGTGCCAGATGAGTATGCGCAGCGGATAGGCCCGCGCGTCGGTCCCGAGAAGAAGCGTTATCACCGGCTCCGTGGCCGACAGCGTCTTCTCCTTAGCGACGGGCACGAATTGCGGTTCGTCGATGGAAGGGATGCCGTCGCGTGGCGGGCCGCCCGACATGATCTCGCTCCAGTCGATTGCCGACCGGGCGAAATCGGTTCGCCAACCCTCGCGTTGCCAACGCGCGGGATCGGCGTGCGCGCCGTGGGCGTACAAGGATGCGACGATCATCAGCGTGGCAAGGGCTTTCATGGCGACGCACCTCCGTCCTACCGGCAGAGTAGTTGCAGCGGCCGCGACGGTAAAAACAAGCCAACTCACAATCGCTTGAGATCGGCTTCGATTTCACGCGCGATGCCGAGCGTCGAGGCCGTTACCGGCATGCTTTCCATCTCGGCCACCGTGTACCAGCCGGCTCCCGCCGCGTCATCGCCGGCGACAGGTTCGCCACCAGCGTGGGCGGCGCGGTGGACATGGATGCGATAGATGGCTTCGCCCGCATCGCTGGTCAGTTCGATGACCCGATGAAGGGTCAGTGGACCGGCGGCCAGTCCGGTTTCCTCCGCCAGTTCACGGCGGGCTGCTGTATCGAGCGTTTCGCCGGGTTCCACGCGACCGCCCGGAAAAGCATAGAGATCCTTGGCCGGTTCGCGCCCGCGCTTGACCAGCAGGAACCTGTCGCCGCGCGTCATGGCGACGGAAACGGCGATGCGGATTTCGGCCTTTTGGATCATGGATGCAGCTAACTCCGACAAGGCCGGGCTTCGCAAGCTATTTGCCTGCCGCCCTTGACGGCCGCGCCGCGATCCAGCTTATCTCCGCCAATGTGCGGACGTTTTTCCCTGACGGCGACTCCCGAGGAAGTGGAGGCCCTGTTCGATCTCGACGAGGTCGAGGCCTTCCCGCCGCGATACAACATTGCGCCGACCCAGCCGATCCTGACCGTGACCGCGGGCCCGGTTCGCGAGCCGGGATCCAACCGCTCGGACCGGCGCAGCCTGCTGGTCAAGTGGGGATTTCTGCCGGGCTGGGTGAAATCTCCGCGCGATTTTCCCTTGCTGATCAACGCGCGCTCCGAAACCGCCATCGAAAAGAACGCATTCCGCAACGCCATGCGGCATCGGCGGATGCTGGTGCCCGCTAGCGGCTATTACGAGTGGAAGCGCGACGGCAAGAAGAAGGCGCAGCCCTACTGGATCCGCCCCAGGGACGGCGGCGTGATCGCTTTCGGCGGCATCTGGGAAACCTGGTCCGGTCCGGAGGATTCCGAAGTCGACACCGGTGCAATCCTGACCACGTCGCCGGCGGCGAATATTGCCTATATTCATGACCGCATGCCGGTCGTGATCAAGCGCGAAGACTTCGGCCGCTGGCTCGACTGCCGCAACAGCGAGCCCCGCGACATCGCCGATCTCATGTGTCCGGCAGATCCGGACCTTCTTGAGGCGGTTCCCGTCTCGACCCTCGTCAACAAGGTCGCCAATGCCGGGCCGGA
>JBNLDE010000068.1:0-8359 GCA_050304175.1 Zhengella sp.
TTGCAGCGTCTCAGCGTTTCTGTCAAGACTATTCACATGTTAATTACACATCGGAACATGGGAAAGCTGGAGGAAGCGCGGGGTGGCGCGATGAGAACGGTCGACAAAGCTCTGTATTTATTGGATTTTTTTGACGATAAACGCCCCGAGCTTGGCCTGAGCGAACTGGCGCGCCTTTCCGAGATGGACAAGGCCACGACCCACCGCATGCTGGGCGCACTCGCGCGCGCCGGCATGGTCGAACAGCAACCCGAGACGCGGCTCTACCGGCTCGGCGCTACCGTTTTGCGGCTGGCGAGGATACGCGAGGCGACCTTCCCGGCGACCACGCTGCTGCAACCGATCCTGGAAGATCTCGCCGCGGAAACGGGTGAAACGGCGCATGCGTCGCTGCTAGCCGGCCACAGCCTCGCCAATGTCGGCGTCGCGGAGAGCCCGCGTTCGAACCGGGTATTCGTCGAGCCCGGATTGAAATTGCCGTTCCACGCAACCGCCTCGGGCACAGCCTTCCTCGCCTTCTGCGATCCGGACTTTGTCGAGCAAGTGCTTTCCGGGCCGCTTGCCGCGGTTACAGCGCGAACCGTCACCGATCCCGCCGTCTTGCGCGAGACGATCCAGACCGCCCGCCGCAACGGCCACGCCCATGTCGATCAGGGTTTCGAGGCCGAAGTCTACGGCATTGCCGCACCCTTGTTCGGGCGCCGCGGCGAGCCGGTCGGTGCCATCGCAGTGGCGACGCCGAGTCACCGCATGACGGGCGACCTGTCCAGGACCATTGCCGGCGCCATCATGGCGGCATCGGTCAGGGCTTCGCGCGCCATGGGGGGCGAGGCTCCGGCTGCGTATGGCGGGCGGGCAAAGGCAGGTGTGGCATGAGTGAAGGCCGCGCACTGGTTCTGGATTTCGGCGGGGTAATTTCGCGCACCCTGTTTGAAACCCATGACCTGACCGAACTGGCCCTCGGCCTTGCGCCCGGCACATTGACCTGGCGGGGTCCGTTCGATCCGGATGGCGACGCGCTGTGGCGCGCGATGCAGGCCGGCGAGATCTCCGAGCGCGACTACTGGATGGAGCGAACGCGCGAAACCGGCGCACTGGTTGGCAGGAACTGGACGCGCATGGAGGACTTCGTCACCGCCGCGCGCGGCGCCGACCCCGAGGCGGTGATCCGACCGGAAGCGCTGCAGGCCATCGGCGCGGCGAAGGCCGCCGGCTGCAGGCTCGCGATCCTGTCCAACGAGCTCGACCTTTTCTACGGCGTGGGCTTCCGCGACAGGCTGCCGTTCCTCGCCGACTTCGACCTGATCGTCGATGCGACCCACACCGGGATCCTGAAACCCGACCCGCGCGCCTATGCCTTCGTTACCGACGGGCTGGGACTGGCCGCGGGCAGCTGCGTGTTCGTCGACGACCAGAAGAAGAACATTACCGGGGCCGAAGCCGCCGGCATGCAAACCATCCATTTCGATGTCCGCCAGCCGCGCGAAAGCTATGCGGCCGCGCTCGCCCTGCTGGGCGTCGAGAAAGCAAGGGAGAAGAACAATGATGCTGCATGACAACAATTTCCTGAAGGAAAACAATGCGAAGTATCTGTGGCATCCGATGGCCCACCCCGCCGAGATGCGCGCCCACCCGCCCAAGGTGATCACGGCAGCCGAAGGCGTGACGCTGACCGATGTCGACGGCCACAGGACGCTCGACGCCGTCGGCGGGCTGTGGAACGTCAATCTCGGCTATTCGGTCGACCCTGTGAAGCGCGCGATTGCCGAGCAGCTCGACCAGCTGGCCTACTATTCGGCCTTCCGCGGCACCTCGACCGGACCGGCGATCGAACTGTCCTATATGCTGGCCGAGTGGTTCGCGCCCGACGGCATGGTGCGCTCGTTCTTCACCTCCGGCGGGTCCGACTCCGTCGAGACCGCCCTGCGGCTGGCGCGCCAGTATCACAAGATCCGCGGCGACCGCGACCGCACCAAGTTCCTCAGCCTCAAGAAGGGCTATCACGGCACCCATTTCGGCGGCGCGTCGATAAACGGCAACGCCAATTTCCGCCGCAACTACGAACCGCTGCTGCCCGGCTGCTTCCATATCTCTGCGCCCTATGCCTATCGCAACCCGTTCGGGGAGACCGATCCGGAACGGCTGGCGCAGCTCTGCGCCAACGAACTGGAGGACGAGATCGCCTTCCAGGGACCGGACACCGTCGCCGCCTTCATCATGGAGCCGGTGCTCGGCGCCGGCGGCGTGATCCCGCCGCATGAGAGCTTCATGCCCATGGTGCGCGAGATCTGCGACCGCCACGGCATCCTGCTGATCGCCGACGAGGTGATCACCGCGTTCGGGCGCACCGGCGCCTGGACCGGCTCGCGGCTGTGGAGCGTCAAGCCAGACCTGATGACGACCGCCAAGGCGATCACCAACGGCTACTTCCCTTTCGGCGCGGTGATGATTTCCGAAAAGGTCGCCGAGGTGTTCGAGAACGACGCCACCGCCTTCGGCTCGATTGGCCACGGCTACACATATTCGGCCCATCCCGTGGGCGCGGCGGCGGCGCTTGCCTGCCTGCCGGAGATCACCAAGGCCAATGTGGCCGTCAACGCCAGCGCGCGCGGCGCCGAATTGCTGGCCGGCGCCGAACGGCTCAAGGACAGGCACGAGATGGTCGGCGACGTACGCGGCAAGGGACTGATGGTGGCGATCGAGCTCGTCTCGGACCGCGCCGCGAAGAAGCCGGTCGACAAGGCGGCGATCGCAACCGTCTTCGAGACCGCCTACCAGGCCGGCGTCATGGTCCGCGTCTCCGGCCCCAACATCATCTTGTCGCCGCCGCTGGTCATCACCGCCGGCGACGTCGACAAGATCGTCGCCGCCCTCGACGCGGGGCTTGCCGCCGCGGCGAAATAGGCGCCGCGCGGATTTCCTGCTTCATCAATGACCGGCGCAGGGCATGGACCTCTTCGCCGGTCGATTCCTTCGCGCGCACTCCGGCCACGACGGCGGCGGTCACCTCGCCGGACCCAGCCGGCGCGAGCTTGTCGTTGCCGGAATTGCTGCGCACGTAATTGACCGCGGCCGCAACCTCGTCATCGCTGGGGAAGTCGGAGGGTGGCATCTCGTTGTCGATCTTGTCGCCCTTCACATCAATCGGGCCTGCAAGACCGCGCGCCACCACATCAAGCGGGAAATCTTTCGACAGGAACAGGTCCTGGTTGGCGGCAAGAGCGGTGAACTTGCCTTTCTTGCCGCTCGGCATCCGGCTCGTGGCAAGCGGCGCACACATCGCTGAACTGTTGCGCTCTCTCGAACGCGCCGGGCAACGCCTTACGTGCCTTCAAGGATATGCCTCCCATCGGGCCGGCCATGAACCGACCGCAAGCCGGCTCTTTGCGGCCAGTCGTCCCAAATGGCGAGCGCCTCCCCCAGTCCTGTCAACCTAGAGCCGTTTCGGCCGGGACGGCGCCAAAACCATCTGCCGACTGTCGGATCGATCAAAGGGCGATGCCGCCTCAAACCCGCATCGCCCTCTTGTTGCGGAAGGCGAAAGCGGGGATCGCGGTTGCAACCACGAAGCCCAGCACCGGCAACAGCATCTGTACGAAGGCGTAGACGCCGATCACGCGCCGGTTGCCGCCGGACGCCAGCGCCACAGCTTCGGTGGTCACGGTCGTCAGGCGTCCGGCTCCAATCAGCACGGTCGGCAGATACTGCCCGATCGAGACCGCGAAACCGACGGCGGCGGCGGTGAGGATGGCGCGAGTCATCATCGGCAGTCGTACCATGGCCAGGCTTCGCCACCGGCCTGCGCCCAGTCCGGCCGCCACGGCCATGTAGCGCTTGTCGAACGCCCGCCACGGATCGGCGAGCGACAGGAAGACATAGGGCATGACGAAGACCAGGTGGACGAAGACCAGCGCGGTGAGGCTAGCATCGGCATGCGCCCCGATGATCAGCAATTGCAGGCCGAACAAAAACGCGGCCTGCGGCACGATCAACGGCAGGTAGACCAGCCAAAGCAGGCGGCCGGGCGGGCGGCGCGTTTCGTCCTCGCGCACGAGGCAAAGCAGGGACAGAAGCGTTGCGAGGACCGTCGCCAGCGCTGCTGTGACGAGTGTGGTCGCCAGTGGGGCGGTGATGGCCGGCGCCGCGCGCATCCAGCTCCGCAGCGTGAATTGCCGCGGCAGCGCGTCGGGAAACTGCCAAAGGCCGGCAATCGACCACACAGCGAGCACGGCGAGACCGGCGAATATGACGCCCGCCGACAACAGCATGCCGGCCAGCGCGAAGCGACGGACAAGGCCGTCGCGGCGCATCCGCCAGCCGCGTTCGCAGGCAAAGGTGGCGATGAGGGACCCGATGCGCTCCAACACGATCCAGACAAGGAGCGCCGCCGTCGTGACTCCAAGCTGCAGGACGGCGCCCGCCGATGCCAGGAATCGCGTCTGCAGTTCCGGATCGTTCATCCAGGTGACCAGGCGCACGGCCAGCGGCGCCGGCGTGGTCGGCCCGAGGATCGCTGCGACATCGACCACCGAGCTTGCAAACGCGATGACCGCGAAAACGGCGAGACGGATCTGCCGGTAGATCGACGGCCAGGCGACGAACGCAAATCCCGCGATCCGTCCATAGCCGAGTGATGCCGCGAGCTGGCGGGTCTGCGCGACCCTGACCTGGGGTAAGGCGGCGAGCGTGACCAGCAGCACGAAGGGGATTTCCTTGACCACGAGGCCGGCCATCATCGAAAGCCCCATCGGGTCGTTGACGATCAGCCAGTCTGGCGGGTCGGTCCACCCGGTCAGCCACGGCGAAACAAGCCGCGCGATCATGCCCGAGGGCGCGATCAGAAAGGCGAGACCGAAGGCCGCGGCAGCGTGCGGCACCGACAAAAGCGGCGACATCGCATGCTGCGCCCGCACGAAGGCGGGCGTACCGGCCCAGGCGGCAACGAACAGCATGACGAGGATCAGGGAAACCGCCGCCGTGCCGACACCGCTTGCAAGGCTGATCCCGGCGGAAATCCCGATCCCGGGCTTGGCCAGCAACATGGCGAACGGCTCAAGCCCGATCGTGTTTCCGCCCAGCGCCGGCAGGTAACCGAAGGCGGGAGCAAGGGTTCCGGCCAAGCCGAACAAAATCGGCCCGACCAGGAGAATGACCGCGAGAACCGGGCCGAGCCGCGCAATCGTCATGCGGTCCGGCACGACGGGGAGAGCCTAGTTGCCGACGCCGTAGCGGCGGATCCATTTCTCCTCGAGCCTGGTCATCCAGCTGGAATGCGGCTCGGGCAGTGCCGGACCGAGTTCGGCGGGTGTTAGCGTCGCGATACCCAGGTCAAGCGCTTCGAACGTCGCACGCTCGTCGGCACTCAGCTTGTCCATCGCCAGCACGGTCGGATCGCCCCAGACATTCGGATCCTGCTTGCGCGCCTGCGCCTCCGGCGAGATCAGAAAATTGGCCAGAACCAGCGAACCTGCCTTGGACGTCGCATTGTAGGGAATGGCGACGAAATGGGTGTTGGAAAGCGTGCCGCCCGGGAACACGAACGAGCGGACCGTATCGGGCAGTTCCTTGGCCTTGATGGCGGCGGACGCCTCTGCGGGATTGAAGGCGAAGATAATCTCGACCTCGCCATCGGCCAGCAACTGCTTCATCGCCGGATAGTTCTTGGGGAATGCCTTGGCCGACCGCCACATCAGCGGGTGCAACTTGTCGAGATATTCGAACAGCGGCTTCGTCACGGTCTCGAACGAGGCCTCGTCGACCGGCTTCTGCAACACCGCCGGATCGGCGATCAGCTCGGTCAGAGCCTGCTTGAGGAAAGAGGACCCGATGAAGTCCGGCGGCTGCGGATAGGAGAACTTGCCGGGATGCGCTTTGGCCCATTCGAGCAGTTCGCGCACCGAACCGGGCATGGTGTCGGAAGGCGTGCGCGCGGTGTCGTGGAAGAACACCAGCTTGGCCATGCCCCACGGGCTTTCCAGGCCATCGGCCGGGACGGTGAAGTCGACGGTGACCGTCGGCTTGTTTTCAACGTCGACATATTTCCAGTTGGGCAGCCGTTCGGCCCAGCCGGGGGTGAACAGCAGGCCCTTCTGCTTCATAGAGGCGAAGTTCTCGCCGTTGATCCAGATGAGATCGACCGTTCCGCCCTCATCCTTGGCGGCCGCCTTCTCGGCCACTACCTTGGCGACGGCGGTCGCGGTGTCCTGCAATTTCACATGCACCACCTTGACCCCGTAACGCGCCTCGACCTGATCCCCGGCCCACTCGATATAGGCATTGATGTTGTCGGACCCGCCCCAGGCGTTCCAGTAGACGGTTTCGCCGCGGGCATCCTTCAGCACGCCGTCCCAGTCGGCCGGATCGGGGTTGCCGGCGTTGGCCGCGGCGGTCAGGAATGTGAGGGCGGCAAGCGTGGACCAAAGTCGTTTCAAGTCGGTTTTCCTTCGCAATTTCAAGGCGATTTCGGGTTTCGTTTGGAACACGCCGCGACACCTGCGGTCAATCGCGACGCCCGTCACTTCACCGTGATGGCGATGTGACGGGGCCGCGCCTCAAAATGCGGACTATCGCCTACTCGGTAATGGCGATGGCGACGTTGCGGGCGAGCGCCTCCGACACGTTGCGGTCGACATCGGCCTTGCCGGACTGCATCGAGGAGATGAGGTAGACTTTCCGGTCGGGCCGGCGGAACGCGATATAGTCGTTGTAGAAGGTGTATTTGCCGCCCTCCTTGCAGGCCGCGAAGGCCGTGATGACCGGGGTGCCGTCGGCCACGGTTTTCTTGCCGGACGCGAAGGAGCCCTTGCAGTTCTTGGAGTCGCCAGACATCACCTCGGCGATCGCGTCGGTCGGATCAAGCGCATCCGGTGCGATCACGTGCAGCGTGCCGATCGCCTCGGGCGAGGACCAGCCGACCGCCGCGCTGCGGATGAATTCGGGCGTGCCGTCGCGCGTCATCTCGTTTTCGGTCATCAGCTTGTAGCCGGAGAATTCGCTGGACGAGAACAGGCTGACGGCAAAGCGCGTGGCCGCCAGCATGTCCTGCGGCGAGGTGGCGAACAGCGGCGGCGCACTGCCGTCGTCGTCGCTTGCGCTGCCCGAGGGCGCCGGCTCGTTCGACGCGACCGGCGGGGCGGGCTGCTCCGGCGCCCTGTAGGGCCGGTAATCGATCCAGCGGTTGACGCATTGCAATGCGATCGCCAGTGCCTTCGACGTTCCGCGCAGGCTGAAACTGTAGGTCTCGCCGCCGGACCTGACCCGCAGCGTGTTGCCGCGCCTGAACTGGTTGAACAGCCGCTCGGTGGCGATCAGCTCGGCCATGGCGAAGGTCGGATCGATGACGGTCGCCTCCGCGGAAACCGAACGGTAGCCGTCGATCTGGTACACGATCCCGAAGCTGTCGCCCGCGCGCATCGTCCAGTTCGGGTGGGAAAACCCCATCCGCCAGAGATATTTGCGGTCGATGGCAAAGTGCAGCGTGATGCCCGACTGGTAGGGCGCGGAAATCGCGCAATGAGTGAAACCGTTGTCGTCGGCAAAGGCGCTGCCGTCCCAGTTGCCGTAGTGAAGCGTGCTGCCGGGGATGGAGTCGGTCGCCCATGCCGGGCCGGCCAGCGCCACCATCGCCGCCAGGAAAACAAACCGTATCGCGCTGCGCATGGCGACCCCCCAGTTCTGCCGCGACCGCGGCCCAATGCCGAACACGTGCAGCCGCCTCGGGAAGCACCATGCCGCCCGTTTCCGGGGCTGCCTCAGGCAGGTTAGCGCCAATTGGCCGGATCGCAAAGCCCGACGGCCAGCGACCGATCGGCGCCCCGGCCCTCCCCGGCCGGCGCGCTCAGTGCATGCGCGTCGTCATCCGGTCGTAGAGCACCACGGCATGGACCACCGACCTGGCCTCCAGCGCGGTAACCGCGCCGCGCAGCGCCGCGTCGAGCGCGTGTTCGCCGAGGCTGAGCCGGGCGGCGATCTCGGCCAGCGTCTCGCCGTCGGCCAGCCCGGCGAGCACATGGCGCTGAAGCGTCGACAGTTGGAACGTGTTGGCCATTTCGGGGTCCTCGGGCAGCGCTGGGCGGTCTTTGAAACGGTAAAGGTTGCGCCGGCGTTTTAGCTGCCGCCGGGTATATCGGCGGTGACCGAATTCAGTAAAAGGCGATGTATTGGCGCCGCCTCGTCTTGGCGCCTCACTTGATTGTGTTAACGCTCCTTCAACAATTTTGATGATTTATGGTTTAACAGCGGTTAAAACATGCGCGGTTCGGGGATTATCGGCAATTGCCGCACCGGGATTTACCGGTTTGACGACCATGTCATGCGCATAGATACCGATCGAGTTCGTGGGGCGAACATGGATGCCATC
>JBNLDE010000069.1:0-4108 GCA_050304175.1 Zhengella sp.
GTCAAGAAGGTGACGGTCAACCTGGCGCCGGCCGACCTGCCGAAGGAGGGCAGCCTTTACGACCTGCCGATCGCGCTTGGCCTGATGGCCGCGCTCGGGGCCGTTCCCGGCGACGCGCTGGACGGGTTCGTGGTGCTCGGCGAACTGGCGCTCGACGGCACGATTGCGCCGGTGGCGGGCGCCCTGCCGGCGGCGATGGGCGCCAACGCGCTCGGCAAGGGGCTGATCTGCCCGCACGAATCAGGACCCGAAGCGGCCTGGGCGGGGGCCGAGATCGAGATCCTCGCGCCGCGCAGCCTGATCGCCATCGCCAACCATTTCCGCGGCACGCAGGTGCTGGCGCGACCCGAGCCGATGATCCGCCAGGCGCCGGCCAACCTGCCCGACATGGCCGACATCAAGGGCCAGGAAACGGCCAAGCGCGCGCTCGAGGTGGCGGCCGCCGGCGGGCACAACCTGCTGATGGTCGGACCGCCCGGCTCCGGCAAGTCGATGCTGGCGCAGCGCCTGTCCTCGATCCTGCCGAAGCTCAGCCCGCGCGAACTGCTCGACGTGTCGATGATCGCCTCGATCGCCGGCGAGCTTGCCGGCGGCAAGCTGTCGGACCGCCGGCCGTTTCGCGCGCCGCATCATTCGGCATCGATGGCGGCGATGGTCGGCGGCGGCATCCGCGCGCGGCCGGGCGAGGTCTCGCTGGCGCATAACGGCGTGCTGTTCCTCGACGAGTTGCCCGAGTTCCATCCCGCCGTGCTCGATTCGCTGCGCCAGCCGCTGGAGAGCGGCGAATGCATGATCGCGCGGGCCAATCACCGCGTCTCCTATCCCGCCCGGATCCAGCTGGTGGCGGCGATGAACCCGTGCCGCTGCGGCATGGCCGGCGAGCCGGGCCATCGCTGCGCGCGCGGCAGCCGCTGCAAGAGCGAATACCAGGCGCGCATCTCCGGGCCGCTGCTCGACCGCATCGACCTGCGCATCGAGGTACCGGCAGTGTCAGCCAGCGACCTGATCCGCCCGGCGCCGGCCGAAAGTTCGGCAACGATCGCCGCGCGCGTGGCGCGGGCGCGCGCGATTCAGTCGGCGCGCTACGCGGCGCTGGGCCTTGCCTCCTCGACCACCAACGCCCATTGCCCGACATCGCTGGTCGAGCCGGTCGCGGCGGCCGACGCGGAGGGGCTGGATCTGTTGCATGACGCGGCGGAAAAGCTGACATTCTCGGCGCGGGCCTACCACCGCGTGCTCAAGGTGGCGCGCACGCTGGCCGATCTCGACGGAGCCGACGCGGTGGGGCGCATCCACCTTGCCGAGGCGATTTCCTACCGCATCGCCAGCGAGCGCATCGCCAGCGCGGCGTGAAGGCCGCGTCCGGTCACGCGAACACCAACCGGAATGGAACCGAAGTTGAAAACGGACCGGACCGGCCGGTCATATGGCGGGCGCTAGCGGTTGACGGAACCGACGACCGGGTTCGATCCGGTTCTCAGGCTCACCCAGTGGCCCGGATAGTTGCTCGCCTGGCGCTTGAGGAAGCGGTAGCCGGTCTTGTCCCAGCTGCGCACCGCGTCGGTCAGGTTGTCGAGGATGAAATCGCCCTTGTCGGTTCGCACCGTCAGCACCGCGTGCCCTTCGCCGTCCGGCTTGCGCACGACCGTGATCAGCAGGTCGGAAAGCGAGATGCCCGCCTTCTGCAGCTCGCGGCGTTTTTCAAGGACATAATCCTCGCAATCGCCGGCGCCGGCCGGGTAGGCCCAGACCTCGTCCTTGCCGTAGATGTCGTAGTCGTTCATCGGCGTGACCGCGCGATTGACGCCCGCATTGATCGAACTGATCTTGCGCCACGTCGCGCTGGTCAGGCGCAGCGGGCCGTTGTCGGGAACGTTGATATTGCATTCGCGCGGATTGGCGCGGCAGAACTCGTAATGGCCGATCGGCTGGGACGTCAGGTGGCCTGTGGTCATGCTTGATCCGGCGACGGCGCTGCCGCCCAGAACAAACATTCCGGCCGCAAGGCCGATAATCGTGCCAGTTGTACGCCTGCCCACTACCATCACCCGACTCCGGAGGAGTTCTTTTCGTTAACGAAACGTTAACTTCTGCAATGGCGCCAAGTCAATCGCGCCGCCCGGTCATTGGCGAAGATGGTTACCGGCATCCACAGGCGTGCGCACGCGCGCCCGGCAAGTCAAAGACGGGAAATGGAATTCGTTCAGGCGCGCTTTTTTGACGGTTTGGGCGCCGATTCGGCCACGTCGCGCCCATGCGCCGCCATGAAATCGACGATGCGCGGCACGATATTCTTGCGGAACCGCGAGCCGTTGAACACGCCGTAGTGGCCAACAGCCGGTTGCGTGTAATGCTGCTTCCTGGCGTCCGGCAGATTGACGCACAGATCGTGGGCCGCCTCGGTCTGGCCGCCGCCGGTAATGTCGTCGTTCTCGCCCTCGACCGTGAACATCGCCACGTTGCGGATGGCGCCGAGATCGACGTGCTCGTCGCGGTGCATCATGGTTCCGCGCGGCAGGTGATGCTCGATGAACACCGTCTCGACCGTCTGGAGGTAAAACTCGGCGGTCAGATCCATGACCGCGAGGTACTCGTCGTAGAAATCGCGGTGCTTTTCCGCGGAATCGCCGTCATCCTTGACCAGGTGCAGGAAGAAATCCTTGTGCGCGATGATGTGGCGGTCGAGATTCATGCTCATGAAGCCCGACAATTGCAGGAAGCCCGGATAGACCTCGCGCATGAAGCCCTGGTGCGGCCACGGCACGCGCATGATCGCGTTCTCGCGGAACCATTCGATGCCGTTCTGCTGGGCAAGATCGTTGACCGCGGTCGGCGACCGGGTGGTGTCGATCGGCCCGCCCATCAGGATCATCGAGGCCGGCGCGAAGGGGTCGCCGCGCTTTTCCATCACGGCGACGGCGGCGAGTACGGGAACCGAAGGCTGGCAGACCGCCATGACATGGGCGCCCTCGCCCAATTCATGAAGCATCTCGATGACATAGTCGATGTAGTCGTCCAGATCGAACGTCCCGTCGGAGAGCGGAACGGCGCGCGCGTCCGTCCAGTCGGTGATGTAGACCTCGGCGTGCTGCATCATCGCCTCGACCGTGCCGCGCAGCAGCGTCGCATAGTGGCCCGACATCGGCGCGACGATCAGCACCTTGGGGTCGGGCTTGCGGCCGGCGGGCAGGTCGCGCTGGAAATGCAGCATGTTGCAGAAAGGCCGCGACCAGGCGACTTTCTCGGTCACGGCGACCGTCTTGCCGTCGACCGTGGCCGTCGGCAGGTTGAAGGTCGGCTTGGCATAGCGCCGCGTCACGCGCTCGAACAGTTCGGCCGACGCCGCCACGGAGCGGCCGAACGAGCTTTGCGAGAGCGGATTGAGCGGATTGGAATAAATCAGGCGAGTCGCGTCGGCCACGGCCCGGAAAGGTTGCAGCGCCGCGTGGTTGAATTCGTAAAGTTGATAGAACATGAAGCTATTCATACCCCGTTTTCCGGAATTCAACCGGCCCGGCTGCCGCGACAACCGTGTCCCCCGGCGGTCGGCAGCTTTGTTCTGGAAGATAATCGTTTTTTGCTGCAATGCAATGCGACCTTGGTGCCGAAGCCCCGCGCGGGCCGGTTATCAACCGGCGCCTGCCGCGCGGAACGCCCGGCCGCAAAGGATCTAGGCACCTTCGACGATCACCATTTCGGCATCGGCCACGGTCTGGCGTATCGCCTTGGCGGCCTGGTACTCCGCTGAATTGTAGCAGTCGATCGCCGCCTGTTTCGACGGGAACTCGATCACCACGTTGCGGGCGTGGTCGGGGCCTTCCATGGTTTCGTAATCGCCGCCGCGCGCCAGGAAATTGGCGCCGAAGCGCTCGAACGCCGGCTTGGCGGTTGCCACGTAGTCCTTGTAGCGCTCGGGGTCGCGTACGTCGACGCGGGCGATCCAGTATCCCTTGGCCATCGGCTGGTCCTTTCGCGAAAAGCCGCGGCCGGTTCACACGGCCGCCATCCCGGCGAGGATAGACCGGGCGGCTTCGGCCTTGTCAACCGCCGCCGTGATCGGACGGCCGACCACCAGGTGGCTGGCGCCGGCGGCGATCGCGTCGGCCGG
>JBNLDE010000070.1:0-12168 GCA_050304175.1 Zhengella sp.
AGGGATGTTCGGGGGCGAGACGATAATCGATATCAAGGACCACGCAGCCTAGTACGTTGGCGAGATAGGCGCAAAACACCGTATCGTGCGGCTTGTGGCCATGGACAAAGCCGCCGCCGTGGATGTTGACGTAAAGCGGACGCTTTTTCGCTTTCGCATGCGGCTCGATCAGAAAAACCCGCGAAGGGCCAACCCGGGTAGGTACGTTGATCTGCGAAATCGCGACCGAGCGTTTGTAGCTCTCGAGTTCCGGCACGAGGTGCTCGTGTTCAACGATCGATGTTCGGATGTGGCGCGCGAGTGCGAGCCGATCATCTCCGGAGAGTTCGAAAACCGGGTTCATATCGGGCGCGCGATTCGCGTTTCCGGCGAGTTTACCCCGCTTGTTGTCCGCTTCGGCGCAGGCCCGGCGGAGGCGCGTTTGGTCAGCGTGCAGGCGAGTTCGATCCGGCTCGCCGGCAGTTCGAGATTGGTGCCTGCAATTTTGGCAGAGTTCCGCAGGAGGTCGAGCGAAAACGCACCGACCGCATGCATCGGAATCGTCACCGTTGTAAGCGTCGGCGAGAGATACTCGCCTTGTGGCAGCCCGTCGATGCCGACCACCGAAATGTCGTCAGGAACTTTCAAACCTGCGGCATGCAGGCCAACCAACGCCCCTGCCGCGAGGACATCGCCCGCCGCCAGAACCGCGGTGAAATCGAGCTTTGATTCGAGCGCCCCGGCGATCGCCGCCTGAGCCGCTTCGGCCGTCCAGTCGGCCGCATTCACCACCATAGCCGGATCGAACCCGTCGCCCAGCACATCGCGCATTCCCTCAAGACGCCGCTGGATCGTCCTTCGCCCGGGCTTGGTCAGAAAGAGGATGCGCTGGTGACCGAGTTCGACGAGATGTTTGGTGGCCAGCGCTGCGGCTGATCGATTGCAGGGCGTCACCGAACTCAACCGCATGTCGGGGTCGTCGCTGTTTACCAGCACCACCGGGCAGGTCAGGCCGCGCGCCACGTCGAGGATGCTGTCGTCGACGGTCAGGAACAGTGTTCCCAGGACATCCGGCTCCGCAGCCTTTTCGTGCAGATCACCGAGTGTTTTGGCAGATTGAAACGGGAAATGTTCAATCTCGATGTTCAGGTTGGCCGCCCGCTCGCGCAACCCCTCGAGAACATGCATCGTGAACTGGCTGCGCTGGAAATCGATCATCGCATCGTTTGAGGCGGCAAGCAGGACTCGTTGTCCTGAGAAGTTCTCGGGCAAACCGTAATTCATTTCGAACGCCATGGAACGTATGCGTTCGGCCAGGTCTCCGCGCACATAACCCTTGCCCGAAATTGCTCGGGACACCGTGGCGGTGGATACCCCAAGCCTCTTTGCGATGTCCGTTATCCGCGTTCGTCCGGCCACAGGAGATCTCCTCCGCCTGAATATGAAATGAAATTACATATTGCAACAGATTTTTCATAATGCAATGGATTTTGCATAGGAGGAGTCATGAATACGACGATGTTACCGCTTGGGCAGCGTGTCGGCCTGATGCTGGACCGGCTGGTCGCCGGCCTGACCGCGCTCTCGAACGATGGCCGGTTTGACGAACCGAACCTGGACGGGACTGCTGGCGATTACATCAGTTTTGACAGTTGGGAATGGCCGCAGGGCGTCGGACTATTCGGCCTCGTTCAGCTGTGGAAGACTCGCGGGTACGATCCTGAAATCGGCAAACTGATCGGCGATTGGTATGCGCGAGCGATTGATCGGGGACTGCCGCGGCTAAACGTGAATACAACCGCACCCATGCTGGCGCTTGCTCTCTATTGGGATAAGATTCGCGATCCCGTTCATGGCCAAATCCTTGAGGACTGGGTAGAGCGGTTGTTGGACGGCGCTGCACGAACCGGCTTCGCCGGATTTCAGCACGATGTCTCGGACAAGTTCAACGACGGTGAACTGTGGGACGATACGCTGTACATGATCGCCCTGTTTCTCGCGGCCTACGGGCAGGCTTCGGGCCGGCGCGAGCTTATCGACGAAGCTGAACGGCAGTTCCTCGTCCACACCCATTTTCTGGCGGATCGCGAGACCGGCTTGTGGTTTCACGGCTGGACTTTCAACGACCGCCATAACTTCGCTCGGGCCCGCTGGGCACGCGGCAATGCGTGGATCACGGCCGGAATGGTGGATCTTTTCGAGTTGGCCGAGATCTCGCCATCGGTGCGGAGCTACCTCATTGAAGTGCTGCGTGACCAGGCGAATGCCCTTCTGCCGCTTCAGGCCAAGACCGGTATGTGGTGCACGCTCTTGGACGAACCGACCAGCTACGAGGAGACCTCCGCGACCGCCGGCATCGCTTATGGCCTGCTCAAGGGGGCGCGCATTGGCATTGGCACGCCGGGGTGGCGCAAGGCCGGTCTTCGAGCGGTGGAAGCGGTCCTCAACGCAATCGACGCCGACGGAGTGGTGCAGGGTGTGAGTTACGGTACGCGCATGGGCCACGACCTCCAGCACTATCGCGACATTCCCATCCAGCCGACTGCCTATGGCCAATCGCTCGCGATCCTCGCGCTCGCCGAAGCAAGCCGGCACCTGAAGTAGAGAGACGCAATGACCATGATCCAGCGATACGGCGCCGGTCCAGACCAGATAGACGGGATGAACACGCAGGACCTTCGCCAGGCCTTCATGGTTGAAGGCTCGTTCCAACCCGGCCGGATAGCTTTCGCCTATACACATATCGATCGCATGATCGTGGGCGGTGCCGTGCCGACCTCCGAGCCGCTCGCCTTCGGTGACGGAATGGACGTCGGTACGCCATTATTCTTCACCTCGCGTGAAATGGGCATCGCCAATCTCGGTGGCGCCGGCTGGATCGATGTCGATGGCAACCGCCATGCCCTCGCCAATCGCGACGTTCTTTACATCGGCCGTGGCACGAAGTCGGTGACGCTTGGCAGCAACGACGCCAACGCACCAGCGTGGTTCTACATGAACTCGGTTCCCGCCGGATCTGACTTGCCGACGCGGCTCATCACCCGCACAGAGTCGAAGATCGTCGAATTGGGCGAGGCGGCCAAAGCGAATGTCCGCTCTCTTGCCATGTACATCCATCCCGAGGTGGCGCCATCGTGCCTCCTGCTCATGGGCATAACCGATCCGGCGCCGGGCTCGATATGGAACACCATGCCGCCGCACCTGCATGAACGCCGGATGGAAGCCTATTGCTACTTTGACCTCGACGATGAAAACCGGGTCATGCATTTCATGGGCCGACCCGACAACACCCGCCATCTGGTGGTTGCAAACGGCGATGTGGTGCTTTCGCCTGCCTGGTCGATTCACATGGGAGCAGGCACCGGGCCCTATGCCTTCGTCTGGGGCATGACTGGCGAGAACCAGGCCTACACCGATTTCGATCCGGTTGCCGTCAAGGAGCTGCGCTGACGATGATCCTCGCCGCCGGACATCCTCTGCCCTACTGGCAGGTCACGCCGCTGACCGAAACCGCCTATGACGTCGCAGATGCGCCGATGGAAGGGGAAATGGATTCGACCTTCTTCCTGACGAGGGACAAGAATATCATCCCCCACACCTATCCGTGCCGTACGGCCTATATCGCCGAAGTGCGGGGTAGGGAGCCCGAGCCAACTTTTTCTCCGGACTGGACGACCGCGCGCAATGTTTTGCCGATGGGATCACCGTTTCTCGATCTTTCCGGATTCTGGTTCCGGGCAACCCGGCTTACCGGGTGGGCGCGCACAGCGGTCAGGGCAAAGACTGCCGGCACGGCCCGACTGAAGCTGGGCATCTGCGGCGCTGCCAGGCTCTTCGTCAATGGTACGGCGGCTGGTTGGCTCGCGCCTGCCACCCGAAATGCGATGGATGAAGCCGAGTTCGATGTACCGCTGGTCCCCGGCACCAACGAAATCGAGGTCTGGTTCGAGGATCTGGCTGAACGCGACGCAGTGTTGCGCATTCAGCTCACCTGGATCTCTGGCCCCGAGGCGGAAGCCGCGTGTCCTTTCGATGCCGATCCCAAGGTTGTGTGGGCAGTCGAGGCCGCGATCGAGGCAATGCATCTCGACCGCAAGCATTATGACAACGACGAAATCTGGCTCGTATTGCCGGTTTCATTCCCGGGTCCTGTATCCGGCGACTTGATTGTGGCCGGGCATTTCATGTCACATGACCGTCAAAAATTTCCCATTGAGATTTCTGCAGGTGCGATGCGTGTAAAATTGACGCATTCCGGCAACCTCCCTGCGGATTACCGCTATTTTCACATCGATATCGTCTGCGAAGGATTCTCCACGGGAGCCACGCTCGGTGCTGAAGTGACCAACCGATCAGCATCGGGCGCGGCTCCCACCACGCAGGCCGACCGCTGCGCCGAAGCACTTGCCTGGATCGCGGAGAATGCCGAGAGCAACACCCAAACAGCGCTCGCCTGCCTCGATCTCGGACGTCCCGCCGACCTTGCCAAGGCGGAGCAGATTATCACTCGCGAACTTGAAGGGATCGAGCGCTGCTTCGACTGCGCCGACTTCGCACTGGTACCGTTGATCTGGGGCCGCATCGTCTATGCCGAACGGCTGCCCGAAACGTTGCGCCAGCGCATCGACGCTGCGATGCTCGCCTACCGTTACTGGATGGACGAGCACGGTAACGACGTGCAGTGGTACTTCTCGGAAAACCATGCGCTGCTGTTTCACACGGCTGCATACCTTGCCGGCCAGCACCTTGCCGAAGCGCGTTTCGTCCGCTCCGGGCGCACCGGGCGTGAACAAAGCGATGCCGGGCGCGATCGGCTGCGCGGCTGGTTCGACCATTTCGAGGTGGCGGAGATGGCCGAGTTCAACTCGGCTCCCTATTTCCCTATCGACTTCAAGGGGCTGACCGCGCTGTACGCGCTTGCGCCGGATGCCGATATCCGCGAACGCGCTGAACGCGCGATCGTGCGGTTGATCACGATAATAGCCGACCTGTCGCACCACGGAGTGGTCACCGGAGCCCAGGGGCGCAGTTATGAACATTCGCTTTGCGCCACCGATACGCTGGAGCTCACTGGTATCGCCCGGCTCCTGTGGGGCCTTGGTGGCTATGGCGCCCATGTGAATTGCCTCGCCCAATTTGCGCTTTGCGTGCGCGACCATTCGCTGGCTTTACCGGACCTGAAGGACCGGGCGGACTGGTCGGACGGCGACACGCAGGAATGGATGTATTGGCAGGGTCGAGACGCCTTTGCCCGCCTTTATCATCACAAGAGCGCCGAGACGGCTCTCGGTTCGGCTGCGCTCTATCGCTGGCGTGAATGGGGATACCAGGAGACGTTGATTCACGCCCGCATCGGACGCGATCCGCGGGCGCAGATTTGGATCAACCATCCCGGTGAGTTGGTCCAGTCGGGATACGGGCGGCCTTCATTCTGGGGCGGTTGCGCCAGCATTCCGCGAGTCCAGCAGTACCGCGATCTGGCCATCGTCAAGTTTTACGGCATCGCACCTCAACCCGACTTTACTCATGCGTGGTTTCCCACCGCCTGTTTCGACGAATGGTTTGTGGACGGCGATCGAGCCTCGGCGAGGTCGGGCGCGGGATGCGTCGCGATCCGGGGGACGGGGACTCTCAAACTGCAATCGGCCGGTGGCTCGTCCGGGAACGAACTGCGCCTCGCCGGCCGCGATGGCCTCTGGGTGGTTCGTCTCGGTAGGGGAGCCGAGATTACGGACTTTGCCGCGCGCCATGCGCTCGATGTGACCCATGACGACGACGGGACACTGCGGATCGAGGATTCGGATTACGGACCGGTGGTATTCGCTGCCAATGGCGAGGTGCGCGCGGAGGGACGCACGCTCGATCCGCGCACTTGGACCAGGGAAGGTGAACGGAGGATTCTGCCGCTCCGCGCGTAACGTGCCGGACGGTGATCAGGATGGGCGCGCGGATGCCCGAAATCCGCAGATCTCAAGGGAGGATCCAATGAGGAAATCGTATACCCGCAAAATGCTACTCGCCACTGCGCTGACGACCGTTTTGGCAGTGTCACCGGCACTGGCCGAAGAAGTGCGGATCATGTGGTATTCGGACGGTGTCGAAGGTGAGGTCATACAGGACCTGCTCGACCGTTTCATGGAACACAACCCGGACATCACGGTTGTTCTTGACAATGTGTCGTTTCAGGTCGTGAACGAACAACTTCCGATCTCGCTCGAAGCCGGCCAGGGCCCCGATATTGCCAGGGTGACAAACCTGAAGGCACAATCGAAACACTGGCTCGACCTGACGCCCTATGTGGCGGACCCCGAATACTGGCGTGCCAATTTCGATGGCCAGGCCGACTGGATGCGCCCGGACGGGTCCGACGCGATTACCGGTTTCATGACCCAGCTCACGCTCACCGGCGGTTACGCCAACAAGACGCTGTTTGACCAGGCCGGCGTCGCCATCCCGGGATCGGACGCAACCTGGGACGAGTGGGTTGAAGCCGCATCTACGGTCGCCAAGGATCAGGGTCTTGAAGCTGCCTTCGCGCTGGACCGTTCCGGCCACCGTTTGACCGGCCCGTCGGTCTCCTTCGGCGCCAACTATATCGCCGCAGACGGTATGCCCGCCCCGGTCGACGACGGCGTAAAGACCTTTGTGACGAAGATGGTCAAATGGACGGAAGAGGGCAAGAATCTTCGTGATGCGTGGGTTGCCGCATCGGGATCGGCCTACCGAGCCGGCGCTGAAGAGTTCATCAACGCCAACATCCCCTACTATTACTCGGGCAACTGGCAGATATCGAATCTTTCGACAAAAATCGGCGACGCGTTCGACTGGGTGGCGACCGGTAGCCCCTGCGGTACTGTCGCGTGCTCCGGCATGGCAGGTGGCGCGGGCCTTGTGGCCATCAAATACACCAAGCACCCCGAAGCGGTCGGTAAGGTGATGGATTACCTCGCCTCCGAGGACGTCGTGCGCGAATTCTCCGAGCGTACTCTGTTCCTGCCAGCCCACAAGGGCGTGGTTGCAAAGGGCGGACTGAATTTCGTCACCGAAGATCCGCAGGTCAAGGCCGCCCTTGCGGCGTTCGTCGCAGCTAGCGCCCGCCAGTCGCCCGTGGCCGACAAGCTGCCGGCATGGAAATGGGCTTCGGCCTATTACACGGCATTGGTGACCCGTACGAGCCAGGCGATGGCCGGCGAACTCACGCTCGATGACGCGTTCGCGCGGATGGACGCCGACATCGCCGAACAGGTCAAGCAGGCGAGCCAATGACCACGGCGACCTCAAAACAGATCGGCGCGGTTCTCACCGCGCCGGTCCGTTGGCTGGTCGCGGGCCTCGATGCGCCGCTGCAATGGTGGCAGCGCGTAGCGGGGCGCGGCGGGATGATCACGTTTTTCCTTCTGCCGAACATGGCGATTTTTTCCATCTTTGTCCTCGTGCCGCTGATCATCAACTTTGCCTACTCGGTCACCGGCGGTACAGAACTCTTCCTGCCGGAACGGAGCTTTCTCGGCGGCGCCAATTTCCACCGGTTGTTGGCCTGCGACGACTATTTCACACCCAGCACATGCCGCGACGACCTGTTCTGGACAGCGGTCTGGAACACGGCAAGGTTTGTTGCCTTCCAAGTTACCACAATGACAGTCGTGGCCATGGTCACGGCGCTGATCCTCAACAGGAACATCCCCGCCCGCGGTTTCTGGCGCGCTGTGTTCTTCTTTCCGGTGCTGCTTTCGCCGGTCGTGGTCGGCTTGATCTGGCGCTGGATCCTCCAGCGACAGGGATTGCTCAATTTCATACTCTTCCAGTTCGACGCCGAAACGGTGAACTGGCTGCTCGAACGCGGCTGGGCTTTTACCGCCGTCATCGGCGTCTCGGTATGGGCTCATATGGGTTTCTACGCCCTGATACTGCTCGCCGGACTTCAGGCCATCCCGCGCGATCTCTACGAGGCTGCGGAGATGGACGGAACGCGACCGACCCGGGCTTTCTGGCGGATCACGCTGCCGTTGCTCTGGCCCAACCTTCTAGTCGTGATCGTACTGGCCCTTATCCGCTCGGTTCAGGTCTTTGACGAAGTCTTCGTGCTCACCTCGGGCGGGCCGGGCACGTCGACTTTGTTCCTGACGCAATACATCTACGAAATCGGCTTCGCCTCAATTCTTCGCAACCTGGGCGTGGCGTCGGCAGCCTCGCTGATGATGGGCGGTGTGCTGGTGGTTCTTACGCTGGTCCAACTTGGCCTGACACGCTGGAGGGACCGGAAATGAAACTCGCAAAATTTCTTACCCGCCGCCGCGGCGGAATGCGCTGGCACTGGACCGATATCGTCACCTTCGCCTGGCTCGGCCTGGGTCTCGTCATCATGTTCGGCCCTGCGCTGTGGCTTGTCCTGTCGTCCTTTAAGTCACCCGCCCAGCTTTCCGAATTCCCGCCAACTCTGTTGCCTTACGAACAGCAGGTCGTGACGATCGATCGCGGCGGCGAAACGAAGGAGTTGCCGCTCTACACGGTGACGCTCGCTGGCGGCGAAACGAAAATCCTGGCAGAACTTCGCCGTGTCGGTACAGTCTCGAATATGATCGATCCCGAGGCTCCCGAGACGATCGTCAAGGTAAACATCAAGGACCGCACGCCAGTCCGGAAAATTGGACTGGCAGTCGACAATTACCTGTCCCCGCTTAAGAAGTTCCATTTCGGCCAATATCTCTGGAACTCGGTTTTCGTCACCGTGATGGCCACGGTCATTACGCTGATCACAAACTCCATGGCCGCGTTCGCGCTGTCCAAATACGATTTCCGCGGTCGCAATGCGGTACTGCTGCTGATCGTGTCGACGCTGATGATTCCGTTGTCGGTCAATCTCGTGCCGCTCTACTCGGTCGTGTCATCGCTCGGACTGCTCAACACGCTTTGGGGTGTGATACTGCCTACGGTTGCGACACCCACAGGTGTGTTCCTGCTGCGCCAGTATATGCTCACCATCCCCGACGAATTGCTCGAGGCCGCGCGCATGGACAAGGCCAGCGAGTGGCAGATCTACTGGCGGATTGTACTGCCGCTTTCGGCACCTGCGCTCGCGGTCTTGGCAATCTTCTCGGTGGTATGGCGCTGGAACGATTTCCTTTGGCCGCTGATCGTACTCAGCCGCAAGGAGCTTTTCACGCTTCAAGTCGGGCTCAATACTTTTGCCGGAGAACTCAATGTCCAGTGGCATTTCATCTTGGCAATGACCGTGGCGACGATGATCCCGGTCGTGCTGGTTTTCGTGTTCCTCCAACGGTTCATCACTGCTGGTATCGCCGGCACGGGCTTGAAATAGGGAGACGTCTCATGGGACGGATCAGACTCGACAATTTGCGCAAGAGCTTCGGCGCACACGATGTCCTGAAAAACATCAACCTGGAAATCGGGGAGGGCGAACTAGCGGTCTTCGTGGGGCCCTCCGGTTGCGGAAAGTCCACACTGTTGCGGCAGATCTCCGGGCTCGACAAGCCGACATCGGGGCAGATTTTCATCAACGGCCAAGACGTGACGCGCGTGAGCGCGGCTGACCGGGGCCTAGCGATGGTGTTCCAGAGCTACGCGCTCTATCCGCATATGAGCGTACGCCAGAACCTTTCGTTTGGCCTTCAGAACCAGAAGATGCCGAAGCAGGAAATCGAACGGCGTATCGCCCATGCGGCGCAGATGCTGGAGATCGACCAGTTGCTTGAACGCCGACCTGGCCAGCTTTCGGGCGGTCAGCGACAGCGGGTTGCAATCGGTCGCGCGATCGTGCGCGACCCGACCGCTTTCCTGCTCGACGAGCCGCTGTCAAATCTGGATGCCGAGTTGCGGGTTTCGATGCGCGCCGAGCTTGCCGCGCTCCACGCTCGGCTGGGCGCGACGATGATCTATGTTACCCACGACCAGGTCGAGGCGATGACCCTGGCCGACCGGATCGTGGTACTTCGAGGCGGCGAAATCGAGCAGGTGGCGGAGCCGATGGAACTGTTCGACCGCCCGACCAACAGGTTCGTCGCCGGCTTTATCGGTGCGCCGAGCATGAACTTTCTGTCGGCGACGGAAGCTGCCCCGTTATTGGGGGGCGAGGGTGCGCCGGAGGGCACCGTGCTTGTCGGGGTCCGTCCGCAGCATCTGGAACCGCGAGATGACGGGATCGAAATGACCGTGACGTTGGTCGAAGCCCTGGGCACCGAGACCGTGATACACGGAACTCTCGCCTCTGGCGTTACTGTTCTCGCAACTGTACCGGGCCACCTCCGCATCGCACCTGCCGAAAAAATGAGCCTTGGAGCAGACCTGGCCCGGCTGCACTACTTCGACGCACAAGACCGGCGGATCTAGAAAGTATGGCGCCATGATCGACTTCTCGCTTGATGGTCGCACCGCTCTCGTCACCGGCGCGAACACCGGCATCGGACAAGCCATCGCTGTTGGCCTGGCCGGGGCCGGTGCGCACGTTATCTGTGCCGCGCGTTCCGATTGCAGTGCGACGCTCGCCCAAATCGGAGGCGGTGAGCCATTGCACCTCGATTTCAGCGATCCCATGGCCGCCCGCGCTGTATTCGCGGATCGCCAGATCGACATTCTCGTCAACAATGCCGGGATCATTCGCCGGGCCGATGCCGTCGATTTCACCGAATCCGATTGGGACGAAGTGATCGACGTGAACCTCAAGGCTCTGTTTTTCACCTGCCAGGCTTTCGGCAGGGCAGCACTTTCCCGTGGCTGGGGGCGGATCGTCAACATCGGCTCGTTGCTTTCGTTCCAAGGCGGCATTCGCGTACCGAGCTACACTGCCTCGAAACATGGCGTGGCCGGATTGACCAAGCTTCTCGCCAACGAATGGGCGTCGAGAGGTCTCAACGTGAACGCCATTGCACCTGGCTATATCGCGACCAACAACACCACCGCGCTCCGGTCCGATCCCGAGCGCAACAGGGCAATCCTCGAACGCATCCCGGCAGGCCGGTGGGGCCAGCCGGAAGATATTGCCGGCGCCGCAGTCTTTCTGGCGTCCGATGCGGCGAAATATGTCAATGGTGCGATCCTCAATGTCGATGGCGGCTGGTTAGCGCGGTGAGGATTTTGGCCATTGGCGAGTGCATTATCGAAACGGCACCGGCCGGCGCCGATGTTTCCCGTCGGATGTCTTTTGAATAGCCCTCAGATCCGTAGGCGCCTTCTTCCCTAATTTTGAGGCAGGGAGGCCGAGATGGGCAAAGTCAATTCCAGTGACGAAGTAAAACTGGACGCGGCGGCGCAGATAGCTGAGCGCTGCCGCCCGGTTCTGGAAAGCACCTTTGGCGTCATCGTAACTTGCGTGATCGAGCAGTGGGAAATCGCGATCACGTCCAATTGCGATAACTGGAAATTATCGATGCCATGCAGGGCAAACTCCAAGGGCTCAGTCTATTCGGCATCCGATTGGTTGAACAACCATTTCAGCGCCAAATCTCTAGGGCGATATCGCTATGAGGAGTCGTAGTCCATCCGGGTAGTAGCTCAGCGATCGACTCTTGAAAACCGGCTTTGGGGCAGGAAGTGGACAGACGGGTTTCAGCCGAAGGCTTTGGATAGCTGATGTTCGGCGGTTCGCCTCTTTTCGGTCGGCCGCATCGCAACATGGCGCTAATAGCCGAGCGGATCGACATTCGAACAGAGGGGCAAAAAGTCCAGCTCCGCGTAGAAGACCTCCTCGTCTTTCGCATGCTCGTTTCACGATCGCATTGGCGCGCAACGATTATCCAATCCCTTGAGAACGATCGTCCAGCGACCGGAGAAGGCGAGGGGACATTTTGGGTGCGCACTATCGAAAAATCGAACGGCCGCGCGAGCGTAAATCGAAGGGCGCTCAAACCGTATTCGAACACCCACAACCGCGTGATCCCGACAAATCCCGGCTGGCGCCATTATTTCTTGCACGGTGCCACTAATTTATAGAGGCACCAGTTCAGAGAACTCTGGCGCTGGGGCGCAACGGGCTGCCAGAGGGTTTTGGCGCTAGCTTCGATGCGTTTCGCTCGAAAGCAATAAGTTAGGGGCAAGAAGGGGTCCGCAATCATGATATTTCGGGGGTCCGCAATCACCGCTAACGACAACATTTATGGAGGATTTGTTATTTCCGGGCCTTTTTGGAAGCGTTGATGAGAGGTAAGAGTCAGGTGCTTACCATTACGGACCAAT
>JBNLDE010000071.1:0-12580 GCA_050304175.1 Zhengella sp.
GAGGGCCGGGGTGAGCGCGATGACCGCGCCCAGTTCGATGAACATGCCGGCGAAGCCGGTCCAGGCAAAGGTGTCGAGCGTGGCGCTGCCGGCAAGGCCTATGCCGAGACAGGCGATGGCCGTGGTCAGGCTGGTCAGGAAGCAGGCCGGCCCTGTTTCGGCGAGCGCCTCGCGAATCGCCGCCGAACCTTCCATTCCGCGGCCCCGGGCGCGCAGGATGGCGTAATAGAGATGCACCGCATCGGCGAACCCGACCACGATCAGCAAGGTCGGGATGATGGTGGTGATGGTGTCGATGGTGACGCCGGCAAGGGCGGCGAATCCGAAGAACCAGACCACGCCGACGATCGGCGGGATGGCGGCGACCACCGCCGCGCGCCAGGAGCGGAAGATGATCAGCGCCAGCAACACGCACAACGAAACCGAGACGGTGGCCAGCAGAACAGTGTCGCTGCGCAGCGCCGCCTCGATGGTGCGATGGATCTCGCCGAGACCGGCAAAACTGACGGTAAGGGCGGGACGGTAGCCATCGGCAATGGCCTGGATCTCGGCGCGGGACGCGGGCGACAGGGGCGTTTCGGCGCCGTCGCCGTCCTGTGCGATCATCAGCACGACCAGGGTCATGGTCCTGTCGGTAGCCATCAGGTCGCGGGCGAGAGGCTGACCGGCCAGGAAGGTATCGAGGCGTTCGGCCGGCGTCAGCGCGCGCGCCCTGGCGGTGCCGAGCCAGGGCTCGGTTCCGCTGTCCGGTCCCGGCAAGGCGAACAGCGAGATCGTCGCCTCGATGCCGTCGACCACCTGCAGTTCGGACACGAAATCCTCGAGCGCGGCATAGGTGTCCGGGGCGCCGAAATCGGCGGCCTCGACGACCAGGACCTCATCCGTGGAAAAAGGGTGGAAGTCGCGCTCCACGCTCGCCAGCGCGTTGTAGACCGGCGTGTCGGCCTTGAGGATGTCGACGACCGAGCCGTTGAACTCGAGCCCGACGGACAGTGCGGCAAGGGCGGCGAGCGTGACCGCGATACAGGAGGTGATGACGGTGCGGACGTAGCGGGTAACCCCCAGCCCGATCCTGTCCATCCCGAAACGCTTCATGCCGCCTGCCCAAGCTTTGCCCCTTGGGCGCTAGATCAGCATGCGGCGAAGCGGATGGCAACGGCTCTGGCGCGATCCGAAACGCTTCCTGGCCTCGTCGGTCGCCGGCATGTAGAGCGACACCGCCGTACCCTCGGGATCACGGAACTGGAACGTCTTGTTGCCCCACGGCATCATCTTCATCTCATGCACGAGCGCCACCTTGTCCTTCAGGCGGGCGTACTCGGCATCGATATCATCCACCTGAAACTCGATACATGCGGTGCGATTGGAGCCGGGCCCGGCGCTGTCTTCCTTCCACAGGGCGACGGTTTCGGCCGCGCCAATGGCGAGCGTGCCGGCAGGCGCGACGATCTCGGCGAAGACGAACGCGAGCCATTCGGCGGAAAGCCCGGTCACCATTTCGTAGAAGGAAACCATGTCCTTGATGTCAGCCGCGATGAGGCGGGTGGATGCGAACTACATGGCTCTATCCTTTCGACAGGCCGCGGACTTCCGCGGGGTTACCGAAGTCCTTGTCGCACAACCCTCCTGCCACCATTCTGTCAGCAGAATTCGCCACGCATTGCGCCGCGCCGTCCGCCTATTGCGGATGTTTTTGATATCGCGCCGATCAATCCCGCCAGCCTTGTCAGCAACCGCCGGATAGTGCACCCTGCAACCCGCAGGATACGGATACAGCAACCCCGTTCGTGTGACCGGTCGCTGGACGAGAAGAACCAGCCGCGCCAGCACTTGCCGTCATGCGCCACAGTTCTGGAGACACGTCATGCAACAGGGCGAATCCGGTACCCGCCTGTTCTATCTCGACAACCTGCGCGCATCGATCGTCATCCTGGTGATCCTGCACCACATCGCGCTGGTCTACGGCAATGTCGCGCCGTTCTACTATCAGGAGTTTCCGGTCAACGACCCTGCGGCCGGCCTGCTCGGCGCCTTCGCGCTGGTCAACCAGGCATGGTTCATGGGCGCGCTGTTCTTCGTCGCCGGTTATTTCTCGCCCGCCGCGGTGAGCCGCCACGGACCGGGAGCGTTCGTGTCGAAAAGGTTGGTCAGGCTCGGTATTCCGATCCTCGTCGGACTGTTTGTGATCGAGCCGGTTTCGCGGCTGAGTACCTTTCTCATGCCGAGCCAGATCACGGGGATAACACGCGGCCCGATCTGGAGCGACTATCCGAACCTGATCGGGCTTGGCGTGTTCTGGTTCGTGGTCCTGCTGCTGATCTTTTGCATCGGCTTTGCGCTGTGGGTGCGGTTCGTGGAGCGCCGGGAGCCGGACCGTCCCGAGCAGCCGAAATTTCCAAATGCGGGTATCGTCGGTCTCTTCATCCTGGTGCTGGCCGGGGTCAGTTTCCTGATGCGGATGGTCGTGCCGATGGGGATGGAGGTTCATCTCCTGGTCAAGTACCTGAACTTCCCGACGATCGCCTATCTGCCGCAATATCTCGGCCTGTTCGTGCTCGGCATCGCCGCCTACCGGCGACGCTGGCTGGAGGCCCTGCCAGGCTGGTATGCCTGGGCCGGGCTTGGCGTCGCGATTGTCGCGACGATATTCCTGTTTCCGCTGGCGCTCGGCGCCCCGGCGACGGGCACGCCTCCCATCCCGCCGTTCCTGGGGCGCGGGACATGGCCGTCCGCCGTCTACACGCTGTGGGATTCGATCCTGGCCGTCTGCCTGGGGCTGGCGCTGTTGGCGATCTTCCGCCGCTTTCTCGACCGCAACGGCAAGCTCTGGCAGTTCCTGGCCGGCAACAGCTACGCGGTCTACCTGATCCATGTGCCGATCGTCGTCTACACCGCCTACCTGCTGAGGGGCGTGAGCCTGACCGCGCTGCCGAAGTTCGCGCTGGCGGCGTTGATCATGGTGCCGCTTTGTTTCGTGGCGGCGTATCTGCTGCGGCGGATCCCGCTTGTGGCGAAGGTGGTTTGATCCAGCGGCATCGCAGAGGGTAGGGAGCGCCGGCGAGCTCGGCCTGTTGCCAAAACGGGCCGGGCAGTATCTAAGCGAGCCGCACGCCACAAAGACAGTCCCGCATGCTCGACGTTCTTTCCATCACCGCCCCGGTCTTCATCATGATCGCGATCGGTTATGCCGTGGTCCGGTTTGGCCTGTTCGACGCCGCGGCGATGCGGGTGCTGGGCGGCTATGTCGTGGTACTGGCGCTGCCGGCGCTGCTGTTCAAGGCGATCTCGCAACGGCCGATCGCCGAGATTGCCAATCCGAGCTATCTTGCCGCCTATGCGGCGGGTTCGCTGCTGGTCCTGACCGGCGGCTATCTCTACGCCAGGCGGGTGCAGAAAGCCGACGCGGCCGCCGCGGCCTTCAGCGCCATGGGCATGGTGTGCTCCAACACCGGCTTCATCGGCTATCCGATCCTGCTGCTGACGCTGCCGGCGATCGCCGGCGTCGGGCTGGCGCTCAACATGATGGTCGAAAACATCCTGCTGATTCCCCTGCTGCTGGCGCTGGCGGAAGCCGGGCAGGGCGGGCCGATGCCGCTCGGCCAGACGGTGGCGCGCACCGCACGCTCGCTGGCGCGCAACCCGATCGTGATCGGGCTCATTGCCGGGCTCGCCGCCTCGCTGACCGGATTGAAACTGCCCGAGCCGCTGATGAAGCCGTTCGACATGCTGGCGGCTTCCAGCGCGGCCGTTTCCTTGCTGGTGATCGGCGGCACGCTGGCCGGGTTTTCCGTGCGCGGCATGAATGGCGAGATCGCGCCGACGGTCGCCGGCAAGCTCGTCTTCCATCCGCTCGCCGTGTTCGCCGCGACCGCGGCGCTGCCGCTCGTGGGCCTGGCGCCGCTGTCCGACGAGATGCGGGCGGCGGCGGTTATCCTGGCCGCGGTGCCGATGATGGGTATCTACCCGATCCTGGCGCAGCGCTTCGGCCGCGACCGCGCCAGCGCAGTGGCGATGCTGGTGGCGACCGTGCTGTCCTTCTTCACGCTGAGCGCGGTGCTGTGGTTGGCGACGACCTGGCTGGTGTGATCCCGACAGTTTGCCCGGCTACCGCGCCGGCGGACCCTCGTAGGGCTCGAACTGGGCGAGGTGGGCAAGATCGAGCGCTGCCGGGCACTTGTCGGCGACGCGCTCGAAATAGATCACACGACCATGGGCGCCCCGGACATGCCGGGCCTCGAAGAACTGGCCGTAGCAATGGGCGTTGCAGTAGAACAGGCTGCCCGTCCGGTTGGCGACACGTTCGACCGTCCCGTCCGTGTTCAGGATCTGGCCTTCGCGCAGCGTCCCGGTCATGACATTGCAGGCATCGTGCCCGTCGGTGCGAAGCTCGTAATCGCCGACGGTGAAGGGAAGCGGGATGCCGACGATCTCGTGGCCGCCGGAATCGAGCCGCGGTTGCCAGTCGTCGCGGCTGAAACCGCGCGGCGTGCTGCCGGCGATGCAGTCGAGCACATCCCAATCGGGCGTGTGCCTGACGTTGTAGAAATAGTTGCCCGCGGCGTCGGTCGCGCCGCGGCACTTGTCCAGGCTGTCCTCGATGTCGTGATCGGGTTTGAACCAGCCAAGCGCCAGGATCGGAAAGCCGTCCTCGGCAAATCCGATCGGTTTTTTCTCGTCCTCCACGCGGACCGGTCCAAGATCGTCGATCAGGCACTTCGGCGCAATGTGGTAGTGATAGTCGTCCCCGCGCCCGGCATGGCCGCCGCATTCGTCCAGCTCGCCTTCCTTGTACGCGCTCGGCCGCTTGCCGGTGGCCGGATCGATCGGGCCCTGGGTGTAGGGGCTGAAGATCGGCACACCGTTGATCGCAACGCCAATCGCGCCGGGCACCAGGCTCTTTGAAAAAAAGGCCTTGGACGGGTGGCGATTGACCGAAAACGTGTAGCTGTGGGGGCGCGGGAACTGCTGATTGGTCGCCGTGATGCCGTTCATCAAAGTGTGATGCTCGTCGGGCAGGCCGTTGGAATGGAAGTGGGCCTCGCCGCCGGTGCAGGCGACGTCCGTTACCTCGTCGGAATAACAGGAGCTGTCGCAGGCGCAGTTGTCGATGGTCCAGTGGATGTCATGAGCGGAGGCGGGCGACGGCGCAGCGATGCATACGGCAAACAATGGGACCCAAAGCCATCGACCTTTTGACATTCGTTTCCCTCCATCCTAGCCGCATGAACGAACCCATGTGCAATCAGCGAAACGGCACGAGCCAAATGATGCCGGGCTACTTGCAATTTTGCTAATTTGTCTCAGTCTGAAGACCGATTAGCAAGCGTGGAGACCGGAGAAGACTATGAAAGCGGCGATGATCGTTCTGACGACCGTAATCGGGAGCCTGGGGCTGCTGACCGGCGCGGCATTTGCCGAGCGTATTCATGCAGACGTGTGGGCCGACAACTGGTTCGCGCTCTATTTGGGCGAGACACCGGTCAAGGAAGACTCGGTGCCGATCACCACGCAGCGTTCATTCAACGCGGAGCGGTTCGATTTCAACGCCGAGCGTCCCTTCGTGCTGAATTTCGTGGTCAAGGACTACAAGGAGAATGACAGCGGGCTGGAATATATCGGTACCCCCCACCAGCAGGTCGGAGACGGCGGTTTCATCGCGCAATTCAAGGATGCGCACGGAAAACTTGTCGCCGCAACCGACAACAGCTGGCGCTGCCTCGTCATCCAGGATGCACCCGCCGACGAAAGCTGCGCACGCGAGGCGCACCCGGTTGCGGGGCACGGGGCCTGCGCATTCATGGAAAAGCCGGAGCCGGCCGGCTGGAAGAAGATCGGTTTCGACGATTCCAGATGGCCGAAGGCCAGCATTCACCGCAGCTGGGAAGTGCGTCCCAAGGACGGTTACGACCGGATCAAGTGGAGCTGGTCTGCGAAATTCATCTGGGGCCCCGACCTCAAGACCAACAACACCGTGCTGTGCCGCAAGGTCGTGAAATAGGCCGGCAGGTCACGGTTGCGGGCGGAGGCCGCCCGGGTCTCGCACGTTCCTATTTCCTGCGCTTTTTCAACTCGGCGAGCACCTCTTCGGTGTGTTCGCCAAGGCGCGGCGGCGGACGGTCGTAGGTCAGCGGCGTTTCCGGCAGCAGGATCGGCGCGCGCACGGCCGGCAGTTCGGTCCCAGCGGCATCGGCAATGTCCATGCGCAAGCCGCGCGCCACGATCTGCGGGTCGGCGAACATGTCGGCGATGGAGTTGATCGGCCCGGCGGGCACGTGATTGGCGTCGCAGGCCGCGAGGATGTCGGCGCGTTTCCAGTCGGCCAGGTACTCGATCAGCTGGGCGCGAAGACGGTCGCGGTTGGCCACGCGGTCCGGATTGGTCGTGAACGCATCGTCGGCGGCGAGGTTTTCGGCGTTGAGCAGCCGGCACAGGCGCTCGAACTGGCCATCATTGCCGACCGCGATGATGATGTGGCCGTCGGCGACGGGAAATACCTCGTAGGGCGCGATGTTCATGTGCGCATTGCCCATCTGCACCGGGGCGACGCCGGAGACGAGATAGTTGAGGTTCTGGTTGCCGAGCACGCCGGACATGGTGTCGAACAGGGACATGTCGATCCACTGTCCCTGGCCGGTCTTTTCTGCGTGGCGCAACGCCGCCTGGATGGCGATGACCGAATAGAGCCCGGTGAACAGGTCGGAGATGGCGACACCCGCTTTCTGCGGTTCGCGCCCGGCCTCGCCGGTGATCGACATCATGCCCGACATCGCCTGGATGATAAAATCGTAGCCGGCGCGCGGCGCATAGGGACCGGTCTGGCCGAACCCGGTGATCGAGCAGTAGACCAGGCGCGGATTGAGCGCCGACAAGCTTGCGTGGTCGAGGCCGTATTTCTTCAGGCCGCCGACCTTGAAATTTTCGATCAGTACGTCGGCGCTGGCGGCGAGCTGGCGCACGGTCTCCGCGCCCTCGGGCGTGGCGATGTCGATGGCGATGGAGCGCTTGCCGCGGTTGGTCGAGTGGTAATAGGCGGCGGACAGATTGGCGCCGTCGGCGCCCTCGACGAAGGGCGGGCCCCAATGACGCGTGTCGTCGCCGGCGCCCGGCTTTTCGACCTTGATCACGTCTGCGCCGAGATCCGCCAGCAACTGGCCAGCCCACGGCCCGGCCAGGATCCGCGCCAGTTCGACGACGCGCACACCCTTCAGCGGAGCGTCAGCCATTGCCGATCGCCGCATTCGTGCCCCGGGCCGCCATCTGCTCCTTCTCGCGCATCAGCTTGCGCTGGTAGCGGGTCTGGACAATCTCGACCAGTACCATGGCGACAAGCACGAAATAGAAAGTCGCCTTGGACATTTCCCTGACCTCGTAGCCGAAGAAGGCGAGGCCGCCGAGATGTCCGCCTTCACTCATCAACATGATGCCGACGAGCAGCAGCACGAACAGGCCGAGCACCTCGTACATGCGGTTCTTTTTCAGGAAGTTGGCCACGGCGTCGGCCATCCACACCATCAGGACCCCGGAGACGAGAATGGCGGCGGTCATGACGATGAAATTCTGCGTCAGCGCCACGGCCGACAGAACGGTATCGAAAGAGAAAACCAGGTTCATGAGGACGATCCACAACAGGGCGCCGGCGACATTGCGCGTGGCACGGCTCCCCGCCTCGCTTTCGTGTTCCTCCAAATTCATCATGTGGAAGATTTCCTTCATCGCCGTGTAGATCAGGAACACGCCGCCGGCGAGCACGATCAGCGCATGGCCGGAGAAGAAGCCTTCGACGACCGGCGGGAAATGCAGGTTGAGGATCGGGTCCTGGAACAGCTGGATCAGTTGCAGAACCACGAACAGCAGCGCGATGCGCAGGCCGATGGCGAGGATGATGCCCCAGCGCCGGACGAAGGACTGGCGCTCGGGCGCGACACGCTTCGCCTCGATGGAGATGTAGAGCAGGTTATCGAAACCGAGCACGGTTTCCAGCGCGGTCAGCACCAGGAAAGTCGTCAGGTGTTCGATGGAGAAGATTTCCGCGAGCATCGGTCCGGTCCCGTGAATCGAAGGGGTCGGGGCTTGTTAGCAGATCACACGGAAAGGGGGGAGTGGGCAGGCGCCTACTTCGTTACCCGTTTTGCCCATTCGGCAAAACGCTCCATCGTAGCGTCGCGATTGACCTCGTTGAGGCTCTCGTGACGGGTGTCGGGCAGGACGGCAGCCTCGACGTCGGAAAAGCCCATCGCCTTGAGCCGGCCGGCGAGCGCGTGGACGGCGCGACCGCCATCAGTCGCCGGATCCCTGCCGCCGCCGATCAGGTGGACCGGCAGGTCCCGCGGCACGCCGGTAAAGTTGCGGTTGTCGGCGCCGGTGAAGATGAAGCGGAACACGTCCTGCCACATCGACACGGAAGCATCCCAGCCGCACAGCGGGTCCTCGATGTACTTGTCGACCTCGACGTCGTCGCGCGAAAGCCAGTCGAACGGCGTGCGGGCGTCGGGCACCTTTCCGGCCCAGTCCTGGAATGTCAGTTTGGGCAGGACGCGCGAGGGTACGTCGGCGCCAAGGCGCATGCGTTCCCAGGCGAGCAGGCCCCTGGCCAGCCAGCCGAGCAGGCCGGCGGAGAAATTGGCGTTCCAGATCGCCGCGCCGGCAAGGCCCTGATGGTTCTTCAACAGGTAATTGAGCGCGACCAGGCCGCCCATGGAGTGGCCGAATGCGATGACCGGCAAGCCGGGATGCTCGTTGCCGATATGGGCATGGACGGCGGCAACATCGGAAATGACGCTGGCCGCGCCGTCCTCGCGGGCAAAAACACCGAACGCGGCATCGGGCGCGAGCGTCGCGCCATGGCCGCGATGATCGTGCGCATAGACCTCGAAGCCTTCGCCGGAAAGGAAGTCGGCAAAGCGGGCATACCGGGCGGCGTGTTCGGCCAGCCCGTGATTGATCTGCACCACGCCGCGCGGTTCGCCGCGGGCCGCCTGGTGATAAATATGAAGCGAGGCGCCGGTCGGAGACTCGATGGTCGAGGGTGAGAAGGTCCGTCTGATCATCGGCAGACAGTGGCGGGCGGTTGCGACGTCGTCAAGATATCCACCCGTCGCGCTGGGGCAGCTGTCGTGCGGACTGGCCGCGCCTAGGCGGGGACACCGAACAGTTCGCGGCGCTTGGAGCGGTAGTTTTGTGCCCGGAAATGCCCCGCGACCCAGGAATCGTCCGGCTTCAGGAAGCGGATGTCGGGATCGCTGTTGCCGTCTTCCGCTTTGCGATTGGCGACCTGGCGGAAATAGAAGTGATTGAGAAGCCGGAAGAATTCGGTCGTGTAGATGTCGGCGACGCCGCTGTCGCCGCGGATCAGCAGCATGTTTTCGTCATTGCCGGTCAGCGACGAAGGTGAAAAATTCGCCGATCCGGAAAAGATCTTCGGGTCGTCGGTCAGCGGGTCGATGGCCATGTATTTGGTGTGCACGAAGAAGACGTGGCCGGAGGAGCGGAAATGGTGCTCGCGCCACATCCATTTCTCCAGCTTCCAGCCCGGAATGTCCTCCCAATGGCCGAGCGTTCCGGTTGTGCCCAGGCCCTGGCCGAACACGATCCGGGTGTCCCTGTCGCGCTCGAGCATCGCCTGGGCGCCCTCGCCACGGCTTTTCTGCTCCATCAGCACGTAGCGCAGATAGTCGCGGTCGTTGTCGAAATGGGCGGCAAGTTTTGGCGTTACGCCGAAGGCTGAGGTGAGCAATACGGTCTGCTGCGCCTTGTCCATCTGGTCGCCATACCAGTCCATCATCGATTCGCCGCTGCGCGGGGAAAACAGCGGCCTGACCGAATCCGGGTCCAGTTCGGCGCCGGGATTGGGCGTGTGGGTTCCGGTGTATTTCTTCAGCGCCTTGCGTTCCTCGTCGCGGGCGATCAGCTGGAAATAGTCGAAATAGGCCTTCGCCAGGGTCTCGTCGCGCACCAGGTGGCCAACATTGCTCTGGCCGCAAAATCCCGACGAGGTAATGTTGGTGGAGCCGGTCCAGACCTGGACCGGGCGGCCATCCTCGCACAGCACCATGAACTTGTTATGCGGGATCGCGATGAAGTTGATCCGTTCGCGGAAATGCAGCCCCGGCCGACCCTGGAACGGCTCGACGGCGTCGCGGTTGCGTTTGCCCTGCTTGGTTTCCTTGCGGACCTTGTCCCTGACGCTGAAGTGATCCGCCTCGAACGATGCCTCCACTGTGGCGCCGGAGGCGGCGGCATCGGCCAGCGCTTTCAGGACCGGCGGGTAGGTGAACTCGTAGAAGGCGCAGTGCAGGCTGAACCGGCTGCCGCGCGCCTGGGCAATGAAGGCCAGGGCGCCGTCCAGGAGCCCGCGCGAAAGCCAGCGGGTGCGCTCGGCTTGCGGATCGTCGAGTTCGGCTGCAAGTTCGACCTCGCTCAACGCCTGGTCGTTGTCGAACCGTTCGGAATAGGCCTGGCTGACGATGGCGCCGCGGTTGAAGAAGATCGAATGCTTGCCGCTGTCCTCGGCCTCCGTGCGGATGGTCAATTCCAGGTCCGTCCCGGCGCGCAGCGCGGACAGGTCGCCATTGGCGGGGCGAAACAGCGGCCGCACCACATATGTGTATTCGGTGTCCGGCTCGGCCCAGTAGTGCCCCCACTTGAAGTCCTGCACCGGGTGCTCGACGGTCTTGAACCGCTGGGCGCGGGCCGGATCGGGGACGAGTTCGCGAAAGCACTTGAAGCCGTTGAGCCAGCGGACAGGCGCGCCGGGTGCGGGCCGGGTACCGACGCCGAAACCGAGAAAGGCGTCGACCGCGTCTTCCCTGGCGTTCATGGCCAGAAGCACCGCCCGTGTGCCTGCGATTGCGTGGAGTGAAAAACCGTCCGCCCGGACTGACTTCCGCATGAGATGAACCTCCGCACTGTCCGATGTCAGCCCCATGCAATCTATAGCAGAAAACGTGGCCCGTTGCACGCGGTGGCTCGCGTCGTCCGCCCGGCCGCGGGCGCGGGCAGCGCCGCTGCAAATCATGGCGCGGCGCATTGCCCCGCTGCGCCGATTCGCCTACATGGGCGCCAACACATCATTCCATTTCGAACGGAGCAGACGCGTGGCACGCCAGTTCATCTATCACATGGCCGGACTCAACAAGGCCTATGGCTCCAAGAAGGTGCTCGAAAACATTCACCTGTCGTTCTATCCCGACGCCAAGATCGGCATCCTCGGACCCAACGGCGCCGGCAAGTCGACCGTGCTTCGGATCATGGCCGGCCTCGACAAGGAATTCACCGGCGAGGCCTGGCTGGCGGACGGCGCGACCTGCGGGTACCTGCCGCAGGAGCCGGAGCTCGACCCGGCGCTCAACGTCACCGGCAACGTGATGCAGGGCGTGGCGGAGAAGAAGGCGATCCTCGACCGCTACAACGAGCTGATGATGAACTACTCCGACGAGACGGCGGAGGAAGGCGCCAAGCTGCAGGACATCATCGACGCGCAGAACCTGTGGGACCTGGATTCGCAGGTCGAGATGGCGATGGAAGCCCTGCGCTGCCCGCCCGGCGACGCGACGATCGACAATTTGTCGGGCGGCGAGAAGCGCCGCGTGGCGCTGTGCCAGCTGCTGCTGTCGCAGCCCGACCTGCTGCTGCTCGACGAACCGACCAACCACCTCGACGCCGAAACGATCCAGTGGCTGGAAAAGCACCTGCGCGAATATCCCGGCGCCGTGCTGATGATCACCCACGACCGCTACTTCCTCGACAATGTCACCGGCTGGATCCTCGAGCTCGACCGCGGCCGCGGCATTCCCTACGAGGGCAACTACACGGTCTACCTGGAAAAGAAGGCCAAGCGCATGGCCCAGGAGGGCCGCGAGGAGGCCAGCCGCCAGAAGGCGCTGTCGCGCGAAAGCGAGTGGATCGCGGCCAGCCCGAAGGCGCGGCAGGCAAAATCCAAGGCGCGCATCAAGGCCTATGACGAGCTGGTGCGCGCGGCCGAGGACCGTCGTCCCGGCGATGCGCAGATCATCATCCCTGCCGGCGAGCGGCTCGGCCAGGTGGTGATCGAGTTCGACGGCCTGACCAAGGGTTATGGCGACAAGATGCTGATCGAGGACCTGACCTTCAAGCTGCCGCCCGGCGGCATTGTCGGCGTGATCGGGCCGAACGGCGCCGGCAAGACCACGCTGTTTCGCATGATCACCGGCCAGGAACAGCCCGACGCCGGCGCGATCCGTATCGGCGACACGGTCAAGCTCGGCTATGTGGACCAGAGCCGCGACACGCTCAACGCCAACAAGACGGTGTGGGAAGAAATCTCGGGCGGCAACGACATCATCAAGCTCGGCCGGCACGAGGTGAACTCACGCGCCTACTGTTCGTCGTTCAACTTCAAGGGCGGCGACCAGCAACAGAAGGTCGGCACGCTTTCGGGCGGCCAGCGCAACCGCGTGCATCTGGCCAAGCTGTTGAAGGAAGGCGGCAATGTGCTGCTGCTCGACGAACCGACCAACGACCTGGACACCGAGACGCTGGGCGCGCTGGAAGACGCGCTCGAAGCCTTCGCCGGCTGCGCCGTGATCATCAGCCACGACCGCAT
>JBNLDE010000072.1:0-1611 GCA_050304175.1 Zhengella sp.
GTGATGTATCAGGCCTACAGCAGTATCTTCAGCCGCTTCGGCCTTAAATTCCGCGCCGTGATTGCCGATTCCGGTTCGATCGGCGGCGCCGTCTCGCACGAGTTCCACGTGCTGGCCGACTCCGGCGAGGACGCGATCGCCTTTTCCGACGCCAGCGACTACGCCGCCAACGTCGAGAAAGCCGAAGCCCTGGCGCATGCCGGCGAGCGGCCGGACCCGGTTAAAAGCATGGAGAAAACGGCCACTCCCGAACATCATACGATCGAGGAAGTCAGCGGCTTTTTCGGTATCGGCGCGCAGCAATGCCTGAAAACGCTGATCGTGCGTGGCGAAGAGGAAAATACTTTGGTAGCCTTGCTGCTGCGCGGCGACCACGAGCTGAACCCGGTCAAGGCGGAAAAAATCGACGGCGTCGCATCGCCGCTGCAATTCGCCAGCGATGCCGAGATTCAAGCCGCCTGCGGCTGCAAACCCGGTTCGATCGGCCCGATCGGACTGAATATTCCGTTGATCGCCGACCGCAGCGCGGCGGTTATGGCCGATTTCGTCTGCGGCGCCAACTAAGACGGCTATCATTATCAAGGCGTCAACTGGGAACGCGACCTGCCCCTGCCGCAACGAATCGAAGATGTGCGCCTGGTCGCCGCCGGCGACCCCAGCCCGGACGGCCAAGGAAAGCTGACCATCGCCCGCGGCATAGAAGTCGGCCATATTTTCCAGCTCGGCGTGAAATACAGCGAGGCGATGAAAGCGTCCGTCATCAACGAGGAAGGCAAGAACCAAACCCTGATCATGGGTTGCTACGGTATCGGCATTTCCCGCGTCGTCGCCGCCGCCATCGAGCAGGGCCACGACGACAACGGCATCATCTGGCCCAACGAACTGGCTCCGTTCCAGGTCGCTCTGTGCCCGATGAACATGCACAAATCCGACCGCTTGCGCGATGTTGCGGAAAAAATCTACCGCGACCTGGAGGACGCCGGCATCGAAGTGTTGTTCGACGACCGCAAAGTGCGCGCCGGCTTCATGTTCTCGGACATGGAACTGATCGGCATCCCGCACCGCCTGGTCATCGGCGATCGCGGCCTGGACACTGGGCTGATCGAATACCGCGGCCGCACCGACAGCGCCAGCCAAGACATTCCGCTGGAAGGCGTCGTCGATTTCATACGCGCCAAGCTGGGCTGACGCGCGCTTTCCGGCCCCGGCACCTTTATAGCGTGTCGGGCGCCGCCAGGCGTTCTCCTTCTTTCAAACCGCTAATCACCTCAACCATCGTGCCGTCGCGCTCCCCGCCGAGACGCACGAATCGTCTTTCCGCGACGCCGTCCTGCAGCAGCCAACGACGTCAAGCTGCCCCACCTGCCTGACATAACGTTGCGGAACGAGCAGCTGCTCTTTCACACCCAAAGGAATGAGAATGCGCGCGAACATCCCCGGCAGCAGGCCATCTTCCCGTTCGATACGGGCCTTGACCAGAAAGCTGCGCGAACCCGGTTCCGCCGCCGGCACGATCTACTCTATGGTTACGGGCATGGTGCGGCCGAGCGCATCGACTTCCGCCTCCAGATTTTGCCCCGGCCGCAGCCGCTGCGCCAACGATTCCCTGAC
>JBNLDE010000073.1:0-10172 GCA_050304175.1 Zhengella sp.
CTCGCGGCTCAATGGTCGCAGCAGCGGGAGCACCGCGAAGGATATCAGACCGACGGTCAGAAATGCGAACCCATAGTTGAACTGGCTGACCAGCAGACCACCGAGCCAGCCCGCCCAGGCCGGGAGGCCGGGCAGCATCGCGTCGAGCCAGGGCAGCGCCAGCCAGTCGAACAGGCCGCGCAGACCGAACCATGCCGCAATGAGCAACAGGATTGTCAGGCCCAGCGACTTGAACAGCACGCCGCGGAATTCCGGCGTCAGCAGGCGGCTTGCAGCCGCGCGCGCAGCTTCGAGGATCATGGCGTCGTCGCTCCCGTGGCACCGGTAAGACCGGTCAATGGCTGAACGGGACATAGGGACGCAGACCGGCGCGCGCAAGGCGACTTGCAAAACGCTGCCGAGCCGTTAAACCCGCCTGCGGCAACAATCCCAACCACCGGAGCATCCATGAGCGCCTACGACGTCCTCGCCATCGGCAACGCGATTGTCGATATCATCGCCCGGTGCGACGACGACTTCCTGGTCGGCAACGGAATTCACAAGGGCGCCATGAACCTGATCGACGCCGAGCGCGCCGAGTTCCTGTATTCGCGCATGGGACCGGCTATCGAGGCCTCGGGCGGCAGCGCCGGCAACACGGCGGCGGGCCTGGCCTCGTTCGGGGGGCGCGCCGCCTATTTCGGCAAAGTTTCCAACGATCACCTCGGCAACATCTTCGCCCACGACATCCGCGCCCAAGGCGTCGCCTTCGACACCAGCCCGCTGGTCGGCACTCCGCCGACGGCGCGCTCGATGATCTTCGTCACCCCGGACGGCGAGCGGTCGATGAACACCTATCTCGGCGCCTGCGTCGAGCTTGGCCCCGAAGACGTCGAGGCGGACAAGGCATCGAAGGCCAAGGTCACCTATTTCGAGGGATATCTGTGGGATCCGCCGCGGGCCAAGGAGGCGATCCGGATGACCGCGAAGCTGGCGCATGCCGCCGGGCGCGAGGTCTCCATGACCCTGTCCGATCCGTTTTGCGTCGACCGCTATCGCGACGAGTTCCTCGACCTGATGCGCTCGGGCACGGTCGATATCGTGTTCGCCAACGAGCACGAACTGAAATCGCTGTATCAGACTGCCGATTTCGACACGGCCGTCGCCGCCATCCGGGCCGACTGCAAGTTGGCGGCGGTCACCCGGTCGGAGAACGGATCGCTGATCCTGCGCGATACGGAAACGGTCGAGATCGAAGCGATCGAGATCGACGATCTGGTCGACACGACCGGCGCCGGCGACCTCTACGCCGCCGGCTTCCTGTTCGGTTACACGTTGGGCAAGGACCTGGCGACCTGCGGAAAACTCGGTTCGCTCGCGGCCGGCATCGTGATCCAGCAGATCGGTCCGCGCCCACAGGCGAACCTGCGCCTGGCGGCCGAGCAGGCCGGCCTACTCTGAACGCACGATGCCGTCGCGTTTCAGCTCTTCCTCGCTGCGCCCGGCCCGGGACCGGTAGCGCGGAAAGGTCCAGCCGAAGGCGAGCGCGCCGCCGCGCACCAGAAACGCGGCGGCAATGGCGAGCGCAGCCGCAAAGGCCGGCGGCGTCCCGGCCATGTCAGCGCCGGTATAGGCCGCAGCCCCGGCCAGCGCCGCCGTCACATAAACCTCCGGGCGCAGCAGCACAGACGGTTCGCCGGAAAGAAGATCGCGCAATATGCCGCCGAATGTCGCGGTCAGCACGCCGGTGACCAGCGCGACCGTGGCCGAACCGGTCGCGGCCAGGCCCTTGGCCGCACCCATCACCGAATAGGCGGCAAGGCCGGCGGCATCGAACCACAGCAGCAGGCGGTAGCGGCTTTCGATCAGGTGGGCGGTGAAATAGACCAGCAGCGCCATCGCCGCGCAGACCGGAATGTAGACCGGATTGGTGATCCAGAAGACCGGCGTGACCCCGAGCACCACGTCGCGCAGCGTCCCCCCGCCGATCCCGGTCACGCTGGCGAGAAAGAGGAAGCCGATCAGGTCGAGCTGCTTGCGCGAGGCGGCAAGCGCGCCGGTCACGGCGAAGACCGCGACGCCGGTATAGTCGAGGACGAGCAGCGTGTTCATCCTCCGGCTATAGCGGCAATCGGCGCGGCGGCAAAGCGCGGCCACGAAACGGGCGCTTGGACAGCCGGCCGGCCGCGCGGCAAATTCGCGCTTGCCGAATCCGCGCCAGCAGGAAAACATGGCGGGCGGACTGTCCGGCCGGGCAGCGAGACCACAAGAGCTGGACGCGCATGACATCACCGACCGACCACCTGCTTGGCGAGATCGCGCGAACGGCATCGCGCCCCCTGGAGCAGGCGCATTCGATGCCGCCGGGCGTCTACACCGATGAGGGGCTGCTGGCGCTGGAAATCCGCAAGCTATTTTCGAAGGGCTGGATTTGTCTTGGCCGCGCCGACGCGATGGCGAGTGCCGGTGACTACATCAGCTGGACGATCGGCGACCAGCCGGTGTTCGCCATCCGCCAGGAAGACGGGTCGGTCCGCGCCTTCGCCAATGTCTGCCTGCACCGGATGATGGTCATGCTGCCCGATGCCTGCGGGCACGCCAAGCGCATCGTCTGTCCCTATCACGCCTGGACCTACACCATTGACGGGCAACTGATGGGCGCGCCGCAGATGCAGCGCAGCCAGGGCTTCGACCGCAAGGCGATGCACCTGCCCGAGCTGAAATGCGCGTTGTGGCAGGGCTGGGTCTTCGTAAGCCTCGATCCGCTGGCCCCGGACCTCGACGCAACGCTCGCGCCGCTCGGCGCCGAGACCGACCGTTTCCGGTCCGAGCATTATGTCGAGGTCGTGCGCCAGGATCATGTCTGGCAGACCAACTGGAAGCTGCTGGCCGAGAACTTCATGGAAAGCTACCACCTGCCGGTCGCGCACCGGGCGACGGTCGGTGCATGGCTTCCGGTCGATGAGGTGCGTTTCGCGCCCGATTTCGATCCCGCCTTCACCTGGCAGACCTTTCCCAAGGACGCCGACGCCAGGTACGGCATCGCCCACGAAGCCAACACGCATCTCGACGGGCACTGGCGGCACACGACGATCATGCCGACGATCTTTCCCGCCCACATGTTCGTGCTGGCGCCTGACCATCTCTGGTATCTGACCCTGATGCCGAAAGGCACCGGGGAGGTCGCGGTCCGGTTCGGCGCGGCGCTGGCACCGGAACGGCTGGCCGCACTCGACGACCCCGCGCCGTTCCTGAGGGAGACGATCGACTTCTTCGACGTCGTCAACGCCGAAGACCGGATGGTGGTCGAAGGCATTTACCGCGGCGCCCGCGCGCCGCTGTCGAAGCCGGGGCCGCTGTCGTGGATGGAGCGCTCGATCCACGACTTCATCCGCTACCTGGCGCTCAACCTGATCGACTGAGGGTCCGGGCCGCGGGGGCCGCTGCGTCATCCGCGCGTCATCGAATCGTGCTGGACTCGCCTCCTCTTTGGCGCGACATTTCCGTGCGTGGGGCGTCGCATATTTCCAGGCTTTCAGGAGACAGTCATGTTCAGCTTGTCACATCCCATTTCCCGCCGTTCGTTTCTTGCCGGATCGGCGGCGGCGGGCGCGCTTGTCGCGCTGCATCCGTTTTCCGCACGCGCCGCGGCCGGACAGGCGCATCTGCGTATCATGGAGACAACCGACATCCATGTCGCGGTGATGCCCTACGATTATTACGCTGACAAGCCGAACGACACGATGGGCCTGGCCCGCACCGCCAGCATCATCGAAGGCTTCCGCGCCGAAGCCACCAACACGATGCTTGTCGACAATGGCGACTACCTTCAGGGCAATCCGATGGGTGACTGGATCGCCTATGAGCGCGGCATGAAGGAAGGCGACATGCATCCGGTGATCCAGGCGATGAACACACTCGGTTACGAATGCGGGACACTGGGCAATCACGAATTCAACTACGGCCTGTCCTTCATGGACAAGGTCAATGCCGGCGCCAACTACCCCATCGTCTGCGCCAACCTGGTGCGCGGCACGCAACTGGCCGCCAACCCGCGCGACGACGATTTGTGGCTCAAGCCCTACATCATCCTCGACAAGACCGTGACCGACGGCGACGGCGCCGAGCACAAGGTGCGCGTCGGCCTGATCGGATTCGCGCCGCCGCAGATCATGGTCTGGGACGCACGCCACCTGGCCGGAAACGTGATGACCCGCGACATCGTCGAGGCCGCGGCGGCCTGGGTGCCCCAGATGAAGGAGGAGGGAGCCGATATCGTGGTCGCACTGTCGCATTCGGGCATCGACGCGAACCGCACCGAGCGGATGGAGAACGCGTCGCTGTTCCTCGGCACGGTCGATGGTATCGACGCGATCCTGACCGGCCACCAGCATCTCGTCTTCCCGGGCAAGGCGTTCGAGGGCCTCGAGGGCGTCGACGCCGTGAAGGGCACGCTGATGGGCAAGCCGGCCGTGCAGGGCGGGTTCTGGGGCTCGCATATGGGCCTGATCGACCTGCTGATCGCGCGCGACGGCAACAGCTGGAAGGTGATCGACTCGTCAAGCGAGACGCGGCCGATCTACGAGCGCGTTGACCGCAAGGTGCACGCGCTGGTCGACAGCACCGCCAAGGTCGAGGCGGCGGTGAAGACCGAGCACGAGAAGACGCTCGAATATGTCCGTACCCCGGTCGGCGAAACGTCGGCGCCGCTCTATTCCTACTTCGCCCTCGTCGCCGACGACCCGTCGGTCCAGATCGTTTCCCAGGCCCAGACCTGGTACGTCAAGGACCTGCTGAAGGATGGCGAATACAAGGACCTGCCGGTGCTTTCGGCCGCGGCTCCGTTCAAGGCCGGCGGGCGCGGCGGGCCGGACTACTACACCGACGTGCCGGCCGGATCGGTCGCGATCAAGAATGTCGCGGACCTCTATCTGTATCCCAACACGGTGCGCGCGGTGATGATCGACGGCGCCACGGTCAAGGAATGGCTGGAAATGTCGGCGGGTATCTTCAACCAGATCGAGCCCGGCAAGGCCGACCAGCCGCTGATCAACCCGGACTTCCCGTCCTACAACTATGACGTGATCGACGGGGTCACCTACAGGATCGACCTGACGAAGCCGGCAAAATACACGTCCAAGGGCGCGGTCGCCGACGCCTCCTCGAGCCGCATCGTCGACCTGATGTTCGACGGCAAGCCGATCGATCCGGCGCAGGAATTCATCGTCGCCACCAACAACTACCGTGCCGGCGGCGGCGGAAACTTCCCGGGGATCAATGACAAGGTCGTCGTGCTGGTCGCGCCGGATACAAACCGCGACGTGATCGTGCGCTACATTGTCGATCAGGGCACGATCAACCCGTCCGCCGACGGAAACTGGTCGTTTGCGCCGGTTGCGGGCGCGACGGTGGTGTTCGATACGGGGCCGGCCGGGAAGAAGTATGCCGGCGAGATCAAGGGTGTAAAGATCGAAGCCGCGGGCGATGGAGACAACGGCTTCGCGCGCTTTAAAATAGTCCTCTAGGTCGATCCGGCATCCTAGTTTCGCAACAGCCTGCGCGGGAAACCGCGCGGGCGTCCCTTTAGCACCCTGATCCGCACGGACATGGGCAGGTCCGCAAAATATTTACGGCATATTATCGAAACTAATTTAGCGATCTTTAATTTATGAACCCCCTAATAGAGGCCCGTTTACCGCCTGTGGGGGCAATCCATGGTACGTGAGTCAATCGAGGTATTTGTGCGCCTGTGCGCATCGGCGAAGCGCCTCGTATCGGAAAAGGGCGGCAATTTCGCCGTGATTTTCGCGCTGGCGCTGGTGCCGCTGGGCATCTCGCTTTCAATCGCGCTCACCTATGCGACCGAGGAACGAAGCGCCTCGGAACTCCAGCAGATGCTCGACGCGGCGGTTCTCGCGGGCGCTTCGCATGACAAGGATCAGACCAATTACGCGAAGAACCACCTCGAAGCCCTCCTCATCGCCTCCGGCGAGGATACTTCCGACTTCAAGTACGATTTCAAACTGAATGACGACGTCCTGACCGGAAAGGCCAAGTCCACCGTTCCGCTGGCTTTCGGCGGCACCTTCCTGACCAGCCCGGTCCAGATCGGCGTCATCTCCAAGGCCGCAATGGCGAGCAAAAGCAACAATGGACCATGCATTACCGTGCTCGGCGACGAGTACCAGGCCGCCCTGTTCAATTCGGGGGCCGGCATCGCCGCGCCGAATTGCGAAATGCACATCTATTCGACCAAGAATCCGGCGGCAATCTTGAACAGCGGGATCAATCTCGATCTGAGCCGCATCTGCATGAAGGGCACCAGCTACATCAACAATGGCGGATCGGAAAACACCAAGGTTCTGGAGACCAATTGCGCGGTCACCGCCGATCCCTATTTCCAGAACATCGTCGAGCCGACAGTGCCCAGTTCGTGTACAACTTCAGGCGCAAAAGACGGAACGAACCACACGCTTTATCCCGGGCGCCATTGTTACGTCAATTTCAACGGCAGCCCTACCATCACCTTCAAACCCGGGCTTCACATCATTGACGGGACGATGATCATCAACGCCAACTCGAAGGTGATTGCGGACGGTGTGACCTTCTATTTCCCCAATGTCTGGAGCTATATCCAGTTCAATGGCGGAATCGAGATGGAAGCAACGGCGCCGACCAGCGGCGATTGGGCCGGTATCCTGATGTTCGAGAAGACGTCCGATGCCACCAACAACAGCTACAAATCGAACTTCGTTTTCAACGGCACGGTCAAGGAGCATCTGGAGGGCGCGATCTACCTGCCCAACCGGAATGTCACCTACAATTCCACCTCGAACATCAACGCCAACGCCTACCAGCTCTACGTGTACACGCTGATCGTCAATTCCGCCAACTGGGCGATAACTCCCGGAGGCAGCAGTTCCGCATCGGCCAGCGCCGGCGGCCCGCGCCTGATCCAGTAATCGCCGGGCGCGGACGATCCCCGCATCTACGCTGCCGTCAGGCTGCTTCCAGCGCCACGGCAATGCCCTGTCCGACACCGATGCACATGGTGGCCAGCGCCTTGCTGCCACCGCCCAGCTTCAACTCCAGCGCCGCCGAACCGGTGATGCGGGCGCCCGACATGCCAAGCGGGTGGCCGAGCGCGATCGCACCGCCGTTGGGATTCACGTGCGCCGCGTCGTCGGCGACGCCGAGATCGCGCAGTGTTGCCAGCCCCTGCGACGCGAACGCCTCGTTCAGCTCGATGACATCGAAATCGGCGGGCTTCAGTCCGAGCCGCGCGCACAGCTTCTTGGTGGCAGGCGCCGGACCGAACCCCATGATCCGCGGCAGCACGCCGGTGGCGGCGCCGCCGAGAATGCGGGCGATCGGCGTCAGGCCATATTTCTTCGCAGCCGCCTCGGAGGCGACGATCAGCGCCGCAGCGCCGTCATTGACGCCCGACGCATTGCCCGCCGTCACCGAACCGCCCTCGCGGAACGGCGCCCGGAGCTTGGCCAGCGCGTCTATCGTTGTCGCGCGCGGATGCTCGTCGCGGTCGACGACGACGGGTTCGCCCTTGCGCTGCGGTATCGTCACGGGGGTTATTTCCTTCGCCAGGCGGCCGTTTTCCTGGGCCGCGGCCGCCTTGTTCTGCGAGCGAAGCGCAAAAGCGTCCTGATCCGCACGAGTGATGGAAAAATCCTCGGCGACGTTCTCGGCCGTTTCCGGCATCGAATCGATGCCGTACTGCTTCTTCATCACCGGGTTGACGAAACGCCAGCCGATCGTGGTGTCGTAGATTTCGGCGTTGCGCGAAAACGCGGCGTCGGCCTTGGGCATGACGAAGGGCGCGCGCGACATCGATTCGACGCCGCCGGCGATCAGGATCTCCGCTTCGCCGGCCTTGATCGCGCGGGCCGCGTCGATCACCGCGTTCATGCCCGAACCGCACAGCCGGTTGACCGTCGCGCCGGGCACGATTGCAGGCAAACCGGCCAGAAGCGCCGACATGCGCGCGACGTTGCGGTTGTCCTCTCCCGCCTGGTTGGCGCACCCGTAGATCACGTCGTCGATCGCCTCCCAGTCGACATTGGCGTTGCGCTCCATCAGCGCCCGGATCGGGATGGCCCCGAGATCGTCGGCCCGCACCTGCGAAAGCGCGCCGCCAAAACGGCCGATCGGAGTCCGGATGTAGTCACAAATGTAGGCCTCGGCCATTTCATACTCCCTGTCAGGCTGGATGTCTTTTGGCGATGTGCGCCGTTTCGGTCCGCGCTTTCAAGCCCCGCAGCGTCGAAAGCTCGATAGCCGTCGGCGCGGGTGTCTGTTCGACGCCGTCTGCAAAGCGGACTTCCCATCCGCAGCTCTCCTGCACGGCGTTTCGGCTCACGCCCGGATGCAGGGAGACCACGGTGAATTCCCGGGACACAGGATCCGGCTTCCAGACTGCGAGATCGGTGATCAGCAGCGTTGGCCCCCTGGTGGCAATCCCGAGCCGCTGGCGGTGATCGCCGCCCTCGCCATGACCGAAACTGGTGAAGAAGTCGATCTTGTCGACCATGCCCCGCGTCGACTGTTTCATGGTGATGTAGACCTCGCCGCATGACGTGGCGATCTCCGGCGCTCCGCCGCCGCCCGGCAGCCGGATCTTCGGGTCACGGTAGTCGCCAATCACCGTCGTGTTGATGTTTCCGAACCGGTCGAGCTGGGCGGCGCCAAGGAACCCGACGGTGATGCGGCCGCCCATCAGCCAGTAGCGGAACATCTCCGGCACCGAGACGGTCGTGACCGCCGTTTCGCACAATTCGCCGTCGCCGATCGACAGCGGCAGCGTGTCGGGCGCGGTGCCGATCGTGCCGCTCTCGTAGATCAGGGTGATGTCCGGCGCGTGGGTCAGGCGCGCGACATTGCAGGCCGCCGACGGCGCGCCGATCCCGACGAAACACACATCGGTGTTTTTCAGCGCGCGGGCGGCGGCGATCGTCATCATTTCGTCGGACGAGAAATCGCTCATGCCGGTTTCTCCAGTCCCGTGATCCGGGCGGCGAAATCGGCGGGCCCTGCATCGAGAACATTGGCCTTCATCCAGGCCATAAACCGGTCGCGGTCGGCGGATAGCGCATCCCAGTCCCTGTAGGCGGCGTTGTCGCGGCCATAGTAGCCATGAACGTAGGAGGGGTGCGCGCCGCCGGGCACCACGCAGACCGCGTGAACGGTCCAGGCCGGCAGGACCGTCAGATTGGGATGGGCTTCGAGTTGCTCGACCACCTCCTCCACCGTCACGACGGCCCGCTTGGCGGCCAAGACGGCCTCCTTCTGTACGCCGGTGATCCCTTCGATCAGCACGTTGCCTTTCCGGTCCGCCTTCTGGGCGTGGATGAAGGTGACATCCAGCCTGATCGCGGGCACGGCGGCAAGGTCCTCGCCGGTGAAAGGGCAGGCGACGGACCGGATATTGGGATTGACCTGCTTCAACCCCGCACCCTTGTAGCCGCGGAAGATCGCACAGGGGAGGCCGGACGCACCCGCCTCGTAGGCCTGCGCCATCGCCGAGTGCGAATGCTCCTCGAGCTCGAGGCGGTTCGGCCAGCCGTTTTCGACCGCGTCGCGTACCCGTCTCAGCAGACCGACGCCGGGATTGCCGGCATAGGAGAACACCAGCTTCCTCGCCATGCCCATGCCGATCATCTGGTCGTAGACGATGTCCGGGGTCATGCGCACGAGGGTCAGACCCCTTCGCCCCTGCCGGATCGCCTCATGCGCCGCCGCATGGGGAATGAGATGCGTGAACCCTTCGAAAGCAACAGTGTCGCCATCGCGGAGATTTGCGGCGACCGCCTCCTCGAGGGCACAAAATTTCGCCATCGCCGCGTTCCCGGTTGATTTGTTCACATTATGAACTAATGTTCATATTTCGAATGTGTATCGCGGGATTACCGGATTTTGTCAATGACAACGGATCGAAACGCGGCGGACGTCCCGCCCGCCCGCGACCATGTCGGCGCCGCCGGCAAGGTTCTGCGGGTGCTGGAACTGCTGGCCGCGAATCCCGATGGGCTGACAATTGCCGAGGTGGCGGACACGACCGGCTTTGACCGGGCCGCGTCACGCCGCTTTCTGATCACGCTGGTCCATGAGGAATATGCACGACAGGACGGGCGTCAATTCAAGCTGACCCCTCGCCTGCTTATGCTGGCCCGCTCGTGGAT
>JBNLDE010000074.1:0-21841 GCA_050304175.1 Zhengella sp.
GTCCATGTCCGCCGTCTCTTCTTTCCAAGGCGCGAGGATTATATGCGGAGACGGAAGTGGCGGGGATAAGAGGAGAATAACTCCGGAGGCGAAGGCGGCGGATGCCGCGCCCCTAAAGCGTTGCCAGCCGCTCCGTCAGCAGGGCGAAGAAACCGTCGGCGTCGATGTCGCGCATGACCCGGGCATTGGCCGGCCGGTCGGTCACGCCCCACCAGTCGATCACCGTGGCGCCCATGGTCAGCTCCGACTGGATCTCGACCGCCACGTTGCAGTCGCGTCCGGAAAACAGCTCCGGCCTGAGCAGCCAGGCGATGACGCAGGGATCGTGCAGCGGCCCGCCATCGGTGCCGTATTTCGCCTCGTCGTACCGTTCGAAGAAATCGAGCAGTTCCGCGGTCGCTTTCCCGACCGGCGTGCCGATGGCGCGGATCGCGTCGACGCGCTTGCGCGTCGTCAGCGCCTTGTGGGTGACGTCGAGCGGCATCATCACGATCGGGATGTGCGACCTGAACACCACGTCGGCGGCGTGCGGGTCGACATAGATGTTGAACTCCGCCGAGGGCGTCGTGTTGCCCTGCTCGAAATAGCCGCCGCCCATCATCACGATACGCTGGATCCTGGGCGCGATGCGCGGGTCGCGGTTGAGCGCCAGGGCGATGTTGGTGAGCGGGCCGAGCGTGCACAGCGTCACCGTGCAGGCTTCCGCGTGCATCAGCGTGTCGATGATGAAGTCGACGGCGTGGCCCGGTTGCAGTTCCATTTCCGGTTCCGGCAGGTCCGGCCCGTCGAGCCCGGTCTTGCCGTGGACGTTCTCCGCCGTGACCAGTTGGCGCAGCAGCGGCCGGATCGCGCCCCTGTAGACCGGCGTTTCCGGCTTTCCGGCCAGTTCGCAGATCTTGCGGGCGTTCTTCTCCGTCAGGTGGAGCGGCACGTTGCCGGCCACCGCCGTGATGCCGAGCACCTCCAGTTCGGGACTGGCCAGCGCCAGCAGGATGGCCACGGCATCGTCCTGGCCCGGATCGGTGTCGATGATGATCTTCTGCCTGCCGGTCATCGGCGTTGCCCTTGTGTTCTTGAAATCGCGTGATTTTCGAACCATATCAGCTTTGCGCGGTTGGATGCCACTGTGGTCCGCCGTTTTCAGTCGCTCGAGGAGGACGTGAAATTATGACGCGCATGACACCGTTTTCGAGCCCGTTGCTGCTGGGTTTCGATGCGATGGAAAAGACCATCGAACGCATCGCCAAGAACGGCGACGGCTATCCGCCCTACAACATCGAGCGGATTCGCGCAGATGAGGACGGCAGGCTGGCGCTGCGCATCACGCTGGCGGTGGCCGGGTTCGCCGATGCCGATCTCGAAGTGATGACCGAGGAGAACCAGCTCGTGATCCGCGGCCGGCAGGCCGACGAGGACGAACGCGAATATCTGCATCGCGGCATCGCGGCGCGCCAGTTCCAGCGTTCGTTCGTGCTGGCCGACGGCATGCGCGTGACCGGCGCGGAACTGAAGAACGGCCTGCTGTCGATCGACCTCGACCGGCCGGAACCGGAACGCCTTGTCCGCAAGATCGACATCAACGTCCGGGAATGACGCCACGCGCATTTCCGCTTTGTTAACGGCTCTGTGAGGGGATGGTCCCGTGGAGGACATCCTTTCCGAAAGGAGGCTGACCATGACCGAATCGCATTTCGACACCCTGACCAAGGAACAGTTCGCCCATCTCGGCGAAGGCGCGGTCGCCTATGTCCGCAAGATCAGCAGCGACGACTTGAAGGCGCGCTATCCCGGACTGGATGAAGTGGCGCCGGGCTTGGACCTGTGGGCGCTGTTTTCGGCCAATGGCACGCCGATCCTGCTGACCGACGAACGCGACAGCGCGCTCGCCGGCGCCTTCCAGAACGATTTGCAGGCGGTCAGCATCCACTGAGCGCAGCCGGAACCGGCTGAAAAAACGAAGGCGGCCCGCAGGCCGCCTTTTTCATGTCCGGCAAGGGCCCGGGTCAGGCGGCGTGCGACGCCGGCGTGGTGCTGAGCAGCGCGTGGATCGCGTTGGTGTCGGTGGCGCCGCGGATCTTGGCCACGGTGTCGGCGTCGCGGAAAACGCGGGCGATGCGCGACAGCGCCTTGAGATGATCGGCGCCCGCGCCTTCAGGCGCGAGCAGCAGGAACACGAGGTCGACCGGCTGGTCGTCGATGGCGTCGAAATCGACCGGCGTCTCCAGCCGGGCGAACACCCCGGTGATCTTGTTGACCGAGGTCAGCTTGCCGTGCGGGATGGCCAGCCCGTTGCCGGCGCCCGTCGATCCGAGGCGCTCGCGCTGCAGGATCGTGTCGAATATCTCGCGTTCCGGGATCCCGGTCAGCGCGGCTGCCTTTTCGGCGAGCAGCTGGAGGAGTTGCTTCTTCGAGTTAGCCTTTAACGCCGGCATGATGGCGTCGGCCGATATCAGGTCGCTGAGATCCATTGTCCTCGCCCTTGTTTCGTTACCGCGAACGCATCGTGCCTGAGTCGCACCGCGAAACGAATACCTATTACTGTGCGGCCTTGCCGGTTGCCGACGGGTCGATCCAGCCGATATTGCCGTCGGCGCGCCGGTAGACCACGTTGACGTGGTCGTTGGCCGAATTGCGGAACACGAACACCGGACTGTCCTTCGTATCGAGTTCGATCACCGCGGATGCGACCGACATCTTGTCGAGCGAAACCGAAGATTCCGCCACAATGGTCGGCGCGTAGTTCTCCGGTACCTCTTCATCTTCCTCGGCCACCGGCGCCATCACCCGATAGGCGATGTCCACGCCCTCGGCGGCGCCTTCGCGGCTGTGCGACTTCAGGCGCCTCTTGTAGCGCCGCAACCGTTTTTCAAGCCGGTCGGCCGCCGCTTCGAAGGCGCCTTGCGGATCCTGGGCCCGGCCGTTCGTCTGCAGTACCATACCGGTGTCGATGTGGATTGTGCAGTCCGCATCGAAGCGCGAGCCGGTTTTTTCCACCGTGACGCGGCCGGAAAAGCCGCCATCGAAATACTTGTCCACAGCCTCGCCGATCCGGTCGGTGATGCGAACGCGAAATGCATCGCCGATTTCCATCTGTTTGCCCGAGATGCGCAGGTTCATGGGGGAGTCGTCCTTTTTCACAACATGACGCGTCGATATTACCCCCGTTGCGGGGGCGCACAAGGCTCGATGCCCGGCTATGACTTTTCGATCGATCGGAACTTCGCTCAGCCAGGGCCATGTGAGCCCGGCATGTCCTATAGGGGCGCGCTCATAGTCGTTTGAGGCTGGCCTGTCAATCAAGCCGCCGGCGAATATGATACATGACGAAGGCGCCCGCCGGCGCCGGAGCGCTACCCGGCCGCCACCCGCGCCAGCGCCTTCTTTTCGCGCCGGCGCTGCACCGAGGACGGGATGTTCATGCCTTCCCGGTACTTGGCGACCGTCCGCCGGGCGACGTCGATGCCCGCGTTCTTCAGCTCGTCCACGATCGCGTCGTCGGACAGCACGTTTTCCGCCTTTTCACCTTCGATCAGCTGGCGGATGCGGTGGCGCACCGATTCCGCCGAATGCGCGTCGCCGCCTTCCGCCGACTGGATCGCGGCGGTGAAGAAATAGCGCATCTCGAACACCCCGCGCGGGGTCAGCATGTACTTGTTCGCGGTCACCCGGCTGACGGTGGATTCATGCATCGAGATCGCGTCGGCCACCGTGCGCAGGTTGAGCGGGCGCAGGTGCTGCACGCCGTGCAGCAGGAAGGCGTCCTGCTGGCGCACGATTTCGACCGCCACCTTGAGGATCGTCTTCGCCCGCTGGTCCAGGCTGCGCGTCAGCCAGTTGGCGTTCTGCACGCATTCGCTGATGAATTCGCGGTCGGACTGGGACTTCGCTTCCGTCGAGATGCGCGCGGCATAGGCCTGGTTCATCAGCACCCGCGGCAAGGCGTCGCTGTTGAGCTCGACCTGCCAGGACCCGTCGGCGGCCGGGCGCACGACGACGTCCGGGACGATCGAATCGGCAATGCCTGTCTGGTAGGCGAGGCCGGGCTTGGGATCGAGCGCGCGGATTTCGGCCAGCATGTCGACGAGATCCTCCTCGTCGACGCCGCAGATGGTCTTGAGCGCCACGAAGTCGCGCCGGGCGAGCAGTTCGAGATTGGCGACCATCGCCGCCATCGCCGGATCGAGCCGGTCGCGGGCCCTCAGCTGAAGCGCCAGGCACTCCGACAGGTCGCGCGCGAACACGCCCGCCGGATCGAGCTGCTGGCAGGCGGCCAGAACGCGGGCAAAGGTGCCGGAATCGGCGCCGAGCCGGTCGACGATGTCGTCGAGGCCGTCGCTAAGATAGCCGCTTTCGTCCAGCCGGCCGGCGAGTTCCGCCGCGATCAGGCGCTCGGCCGGATCGGGGAACGCCAGCGCGATCTGCTCGCGCAGATGATCGGCGAGCGTGACCGGGGCGGCGGTGTACTGGTCGAGATCGGTGCCCTCGCCGGCGGTGGACGCGCCGATACCGCCGCCAGCCGATCGCCACTGGCCGCCCAGGTCCGGCGAAAGCTGATCGCTGGTGCCGGGATCGTCGGGGAAGACATTGCCCAGCGAGGTGTCGAGCTTGTCGGCGATTTCGGACGAATTCCACTCCAGGTCCGGCTGCAGCCAGTCGTCGTCGCGCGATGGCGCCGCTTCCTGCGCGCCGCTGTCGCCGTCCTCGTCGCGCGCATCCACCCTTTCGATCAGGGGATTGCGCTCGATCTCCTGGTCGACGAACTGTTCCAGCTCCGCCTGGGTGAACTGCAGCAGCTTGATCGACTGCATCAGCTGCGGAGTCATCACCAGCGATTGCGCTTGCCGCAATTGCAATTTGGCCGTTAACGCCATGCCCCATGTACCCATCTACGCCGGCCCGCGCGATTAGGACACGCGCGGCCTGGATCAGGCATAAAAAATTGGCCCGATCCTTGCTTGTCAAGACTACAATAAGCGTGAAGCCTGTTTAAAGGGTAAATCCTTCGCCCAGATACAGCCGCCGGACATCCGGATTGGCGACGATATCGCGCGCGCGGCCGTGGGTCAGAACCTGGCCGGCATGGATGATGTAGGCCCGGTCGATCAGGCCGAGCGTCTCGCGGACATTGTGATCGGTGATGAGAACGCCGATACCGCGCTTGGTCAGATGGCGAACCAGTTGCTGGATGTCCGACACCGCGATCGGATCGACGCCGGCGAAGGGTTCGTCGAGCAGCATGAAATTGGGCCGGCTCGCCAGCGCCCGCGCGATTTCCAGGCGCCGCCGCTCGCCGCCCGAAAGCGAAATCGAGGGCGCCTTGCGCAGATGGCTGATATGGAATTCGTCCAGCAGCTCGTCGAGCTGCTCGGCGCGCGCCTTGCGGTTGCGCTCGACCACCTCGAGCACCGCCTTGATGTTGTCCTCGACCGACAGGCCGCGAAAGATCGAGGCTTCCTGCGGCAGGTAGCCGATGCCGAGGCGCGCCCGGCGGTACATCGGCATCTGCGACACGTCGTGGCCGTCGATCTCGATCGTTCCGGAATCGGCCGTGACAAGTCCGGTGACCATGTAGAAACAGGTGGTCTTGCCGGCGCCGTTCGGTCCCAGCAGCCCGACGGCCTCTCCCGACCGCACGCCGAGCGAAACCCCGCTGACGACCTGGCGGCCCTTGTAGCTCTTGGTCAGGCCGCGGGCGATCAGCGTGCCCTTGTAGTGCGCGCGATCCGCCGCGCCGCCGGCATCGGTGCCTGCGCCCGCTCTGGCGCGCAATCCGGAAAGAAATGCCACTTCGCGCCCTACCTGTTTTCCGAACCGGGGTTCAGCAGCATTTTGACCCGCCCGCCCTCTTCACTGCAGCTTTCCAGCCGCGCCAGCCCCGAATCGGTCTGCACCGTCAGTTTGCAGCCGACGATCACGTTGTCGCCCTCCGACAGCACCACGCGTTTGCCTTCGAGCACCAGCAATTGCGCGCTCATGTCGTAGCTGCCGCGGTCGGCCGTCGCCACCTGCCTGTCGGAGCGGACATAGACCTTGCCTTCGACGACGAGCCGGTCGATGTCTCCCGATCCGGCGGTCGCGGATCCCGAGTTCTTCTTGTAGTGGACCGTCATCTTGCCGGCCTTGAGCTGCGTCGTGCCCTGCACGACATTCACGTCGCCCGTAAAAATCGCCACGTTCTCCGCATCCCGCACTTCCAGGCGCTTGCTTTCGATCTGGATCGGCTTGTCGCTGGAGATCTTCATGTTGGTGGAGCGTTGCGCGCCCTGCCCGTGGGCGAGCGCCGCCGTTGCTGCCAGCAGCAGGAGGGCCAATGCGGGGCGCTTGAGCTTCATGGTTCAGTCCTGTGCGTTGTCGCCGCGCTGGCGCTTCAGGTTTTCCGGCGAGAGCGTCATACGCACATTGTTGTCGAACACAAGCAACTTGCCGTTTTGCTCCACGGTCAGCGAATCAGACGTGATCCGCGACCCGTTGATATCTATGTCGACCTTCCGGTCGGTGCGAAGCGTGCCTGACCCCATGTCGATATCGGCGTTGCCGAGGCGGATATTCATTCCGTCATCGGTGACGATGGTGAGCGGGCTGTCGATCCTGAGCGTATTGGCGGCGCTGTCGAAAACGCCGGTGGCCGCCCGCATCTGCGCGACCGCGTCGCCCTCGGCGGGAAGGCTGGCGCTGATCCCCTCGAGCGCGATGCGCTCCAGATCGCCGAAATTCTGGATCGCGCGCTCGGCCGAAATCCGGTAGGCGCGCCTGTCTTTGGTGAATCCGGCGAGGTTGGGATTTGCCATGACGAGCTTTCCGTCGACGATACCGATCTGCGACGCCTTGAACGGCGAGTTGCTGGTGGTCATGAGCCACGAAAACCCGGCAAAACCGACGGCGATCAGTGCGCCGAGGACGGGAAGCAGGACGCGCAGGACGCGCACGCGCTTCGAATGCGCCCGCGCCGCGCGAAACGCGGAATCCCGTCCATGAGCCTGACCGGTCGCGCGCCTGCCTGCGCCGCCAGCCCGGGTTCCGCCGTCCAATACCGCCGCATTTGCCATTTTCATCCCGATATTGGGTTTGAAGGCCTTCCGGGCGGCGAGAGCCTTTGCCGGCCGGCCGCGGTCAGGTCCATTACAGCGCAATATGGTTATTTTTCGATAAAAGTCACCGTTGGGCGCCGCTTTTCGGGCGCCATCGCGGGCAAATGCCCGCAGGAGTCAGAAAAGCGGTAGCGTTCGGGCCCTGATCCGCGCTACAGCACTCGCCTGAATCGGGGGCGGCCAAAGCCAGATCGAGGGGAGGTCCCGACAATGGCAAACCGAGCTGATGAAATCGTCGACCGCAGGCGGCTCAGGCGCAAGCTGACGTTTTGGCGCGTCGCGGCGCTCCTGATCGCCGCCATCGCCCTCGTGGCGGGGGGCATGAGCCTGTTTGGCGAATCGTTTTCGCCGACCCGCAGCGCCCATATCGCCCAGATCAAGGTCGAGGGCACGATCACGGAAGACGAGGAATTGCTGGACCGCCTGTCCAAGGTGGCAAAGACGGATGCGGTGAAGGGGGTCGTCCTGACGGTGGATTCGCCCGGCGGAACGACGGCGGGCGGCGAAGCGATTTTCAACGCGATCCGCAAACTGGCGGAAAAGAAGCCGGTCGTCGCCCAGGTCGGGACATTGGCCGCATCCGCCGGCTACATGATCGCCTCGGCCACCGACCATATCGTCGCCCGCCAGTCCTCGATCGTCGGATCGATCGGCGTGCTGGTGCAACTGCCCAATGTCCACGTCCTGTTGGACAAGATCGGCGTCGAGGTGGACACGATCAAGTCCGCGCCGCTGAAGGCTGAGCCCTCGCCGTTCAACGTCACGACCGAGGATGAGCGGCAGATGATGCGCGCGATGGTGCTCGACAGCTTCGACTGGTTCGTCGGCCTGGTGAAGGAACGCCGTCCGCTGGACGAAGCCCAGGTCCGCGCCCTCGCCGACGGTTCCGTTTTCACCGGGCGCCAGGCGCTGGCCAACAAGCTGGTCGATGAACTCGGCGGCAAGGACGAGGCGGTCGCCTGGCTGGAATCGAAAGGCGTGGCGAAGGACCTCAAGGTGATCGAGTGGAAGCGGTCCGAAAACGACCGCCTGCTCGGCTATCCGCTGTCGTGGACGAAGGCCGTGGCGGCCCTGTTCGGCTTCGACGCGGCCGGCGCCGGATTCATCGAGAGCTATGCGCGCGACCGTATCTTCCTTGACGGTCTGCTTTCCATTTGGCAACCTGCTGGTGGATCCGAAAATACTGAATAATATGCGGATTTACCGCGTTTCTACCGTTGAGGGGACGGTCAAGTGATAAAATCTGAACTCGTACAAACCATCGCCAACAGGAACCCGCATTTGTTCCAGCGCGACGTCGAAAATATCGTCAATGCGATTCTCGATGAAATTACCAATGCGCTGGCAGCGGGAAACCGTGTCGAACTGAGAGGCTTCGGTGCGTTCTCGGTCAAGAACAGGCCGGCGCGCAACGGGCGCAATCCGCGCACCGGGGAATCCGTCTTCGTGGAGGAGAAATGGGTTCCGTTCTTCAAGACGGGCAAGGAGTTGCGCGAGCGACTCAACAGTGACAAGTAAAACGCCGGACCGCAGAGGCCGCTCCGGCGTCACCAAGTGGAAGGCATCATGATCAACCGCCTGATAACCGTCGTCATCCTGGTGCCGGTTGCGATCGTCTTGATCGCGCTCGCCGTCGCCAACCGCGCGGCCACGCCGTTCACCTTCGATCCCTTCAATCCCGGCAACCCGCTGCTGACGATCGAACTGCCGCTGTTCGTTTACCTGTTCGCCGCGCTGTTGCTGGGCGTCGTGATCGGTTCGGCGGCGACCTGGTGGAAGCAGGGCCGGTATCGCAAGCTGGCGCGCGAGCGGGGACGCGAGGTCAAGGAACTGCGGACGCTCGAGCCGCAACAACCGGGAACCGCGCTGACCGCGCCGGGGGCGTAGCCGCCGCATGCTGACTGTCGACGGCGAAGCGGTCGCGGCCGCGCTGCCTTACAATGAACTGGTAGAGGTGCTGCGCGACGCCTTTCGCGAAGGCGCGATCCAGCCGGTCCGTCATCACCACACGATCGAACGGCCCGACGGCGCGGCCTCGACATTGCTGCTGATGCCGGCCTGGAGCGACTTCGAGAAGGCCGGTACGTCGGATGGCGGCTATATCGGAATCAAGATCGTCACGGTGACGCCGGACAACAACGCCCGCGCCCTGCCGGCCGTCATGGGCCATTACCTGCTGCTCGACGGCAAGACCGGCGAACCGCGCGCCTTCATCGACGGCCAGCGGCTGACCGCGCGGCGCACGGCGGCCGCTTCCGCGCTGGCGGCATCCTGTCTGGCGCGCGCCGATGCCTCGCACCTGCTGGTGGTCGGCGCCGGCGCGCTTTCCAGGCAACTGGCACACGCCCACGCCGCGGTCCGGCCGATCCGGCGCGTGACGGTCTGGAACCGCACCGCGGCCAATGCCGAAAAGGTCGCTGCCGAACTGGCGGCCGACGGCTTTGAAACCGACGTCGCCGGCGATCTCGATACGGCGCAGGCCGATTGCGACATCGTGACCTGTGCGACGCTTTCGACCGTGCCCCTGGTCAAGGGCGGCCTCGTCGCGCCGGGCACCCATGTCGACCTGGTCGGCGCGTTCAGCCCGACGATGCGCGAAAGCGACGATGACCTGATGGCGCGCGCGACCGTGTTCGTCGACACGCGCGAGGGCGCGCTGAAGGAAGCCGGCGATATCGTCCAGGCGGTCGCGGCCGGCGCGCTGGACGCCGATGCCATCGCCGGCGACCTGTTCGATCTCGTCCGCGGCAACTCGCCCGGCCGGACCGACGCCGGCGAGGTCACCGTGTTCAAGTCGGTCGGCGCCGCGCTGGAGGACCTGGCGGCCGCCATTCACGTCTACGAAAAGCTCGCGGGCCGGCCCTAGCCGAGCAGGTAGACGACGACCGCCATTCCCACGCAGATCATCAATCCCCAGAACGTGACACTGCCGGCATTTTCGCGATAGGGGTCGGCCATGGCGTATTCTCCTGATCGGACCGATGTTGCGGCCTGTTCGTCGCAAGGTCAATCGGCTTCGCGCGGTCTCAAAAGCGCGTTTGTTGCGCGGCGCAAAGGCCTGTGGCAGAAGCGCGCAATGCCATCGGGCGATCGGGCCGGAGATTTTCGTGACCAGTGAACGCAATGCACGCCGCGACAAGGCGAACCGCGAAAAGGCCGCTCCGCCGCCGCGCCGCCAGGGGCCGCTGCCGGCCGAGCGCCTGCCGGTGATCCTGGAAGTGCTGCCGGGCGACGACTACGCGCTGCTGGATTCCGGCGACGGCGTCAAGCTCGAGCAATACGGCCCCTACCGTATCATCCGTCCGGAGGGGCAGGCGATCTGGCGCCCGGCGCTGCCCGAGTCGGACTGGAACAAGGCCGATGCCGTCTTCACCGGCGACACCGACGAGGAGGGCATGGGCCGCTGGCGGTTCCCGCGCGCGCCGCTCGGCGAAACCTGGCCGATGCGCCACGACGGCGTCGACTATCTCGGCCGCTTCACCTCGTTCCGCCATGTCGGCGTCTTTCCCGAGCAGGCGACGCACTGGGACTACATGGAAGGCCTGATCCGCGGCGCGAACCGGCAGGTAAAGGTGCTCAACCTGTTCGGCTACACGGGACTTGCCTCGCTGGTAGCCGCGCGCGCCGGCGCCGAGGTCACCCATGTCGACGCCTCCAAGAAGGCGATCGGCTGGGCCCGCGAGAACCAGGAGGTCGCCCGGCTGACCGACAAGCCGATCCGCTGGATCTGCGACGACGCGATGAAATTCGTCGAACGGGAGGTCAGGCGCGGGAATGGCTACGACATCATCCTGCTCGATCCGCCGGCCTACGGGCGGGGTCCCAAGGGCGAGGTCTGGCAGCTGTTCGACCATCTGCCGGCGATGGCCGAGGCCTGCCGCGCCATTCTCACCGACAAGCCGCTGGCCGTCGTGCTGACGGCCTATTCGATCCGGGCGTCATTTTTCGCGATCCACGCCCTGCTGCGCGATACCTTCGCCGGCATGGGCGGGACGGTCGAGTCGGGCGAACTGGTGATCCGCGAGAAGTCGGCCGGCCGCGCGCTTTCGACATCGCTGTTCAGCCGCTGGGTGGCGCAATGAGCGGCGGCACCACGGCACCCGGCCGGGTCCACGAGGTCACCAGCCTGACCAACCCGATCGTCAAGGACATCCGCGCGCTTGCGCAAAAGAAGTTCCGCGACCAGCAAAACGCCTTTGTCGCCGAGGGCCAGAAGCTCGTGATCGACGCGCTCGACCTCGGCTGGACCATCAGCACGCTGGTCGTGGCCAAGACCGCGCGCGGCAATGACAGCGTCGAGAAGCTCGCCGCCCGCGCGCTCGCCGCCGGCGGCGACGTGCTGGTGGTCTCCGAAAAGGTGCTGGCGGCGATCGCGCGCCGCGACAACCCGCAAATGGTCGCCGGCGTGTTCGAGCAGCAAACCCGGCGCCTGGAGACCATCGCCCCGGTCCAGGGCGATGTCTGGGTTGCTCTCGACCGGATCCGCGATCCCGGCAATCTGGGAACCATCCTGCGCACGGTCGACGCAGTCGGCGCCGCCGGCGTGATCCTGGTCGGCGACACCACCGATCCGTTTTCCACCGAGACGGTGCGCGCCACGATGGGCTCGATTTTCGCGGTTCCCGTCGCGCGCACGACGACGGACCGCTTTCTTGCCTGGCGGGCCGGCTGGCCGGGTCTGGTCGTGGGAACCCATCTGAAGGGGGCGGTCGATTACCGCGAGATCGGCTATGCGGGCAAACCGGTGCTGTTGCTGATGGGCAACGAGCAGCAGGGCTTGCCCGAAGAACTCGCAGGATGTTGCGACGCCCTGGCCCGGATTCCGCAGGCCGGCCGCGCCGATTCGCTCAACCTGGCGGTCGCCACCGGCGTCATGCTGTTCGAGATCCGCCGCGGCGCGCTGACGCTGGAGGTGCGTCCGTGACCGGCCGGCGGCGCAAGCTTGTCGTGCTGGCCGTGCTCGCGGTCGTCCTGGTGGTCGCCGACCAATGGGTCAAGCAACTGGTCGAGACCCACATGGCCTATCAGCAGCAGATCGACCTGCTTCCCTTCTTCGCGCTGTTCCGCACCCACAATTTCGGCGTCGCGTTCTCGATGCTGTGGGGGGCCGGCCCGGCCAGCCTGCTCGTCCTGAACACCGCGATCGTCGCCTTCGTGGCATGGCTCGCCTGGCGCTCGCGTTCCGACCAGCACGTCGCGCATCTCGGATTCGCGATGATCATCGCCGGCGCCGCCGGCAACATGATCGACCGTGCCCTTCTCGGCTACGTCGTCGACTATTTCCTGTTCCACACGGCGACATGGTCGTTCGCGATCTTCAATCTCGCCGACAGCTTCATTTCGGTCGGCGCGGCGCTGGTCGTGCTGCAGGAAGTCGTCGACTGGCGGCGCGGGAAGGCGGACCCCACCTGAGTTCGACTGCGGTCGAATTGACCTTTGAAGCCCTGGCAGCCACAAAGGGCCTGAATGACGAATGTGCCCCGGACGGGGCGTCGATGAGGAACCGGGGAGCAACATGTCCGATACGTTCAAGGCCATCCTGATATCGCGCGACGAAGACAAGAAGCAGTCGGTTTCGGTCACCCAGATGACCGACGACGATCTGATGGAAGGCGACGTGACCGTCGCGGTCGAGGCCACGACGGTCAACTACAAGGACGGGCTCGCGGTGACCGGCAAGTCGCCGGTTGTCCGCCGCTGGCCGATGATCCCGGGCATCGATTTCGCCGGCACGGTTCTCAAGTCCGACAATCCCGAATGGAAGGCCGGCGACAAGGTGGTGCTCAACGGCTGGGGCGTCGGCGAAACGCATTACGGCGCCTATGCCGGACACGCCCGCGTCAAGGGCGAGTGGCTGGTGCCGCTGCCGGAGGGAATGAGCGCCCGCGACGCCATGGCGGTCGGAACCGCCGGCTACACCGCCATGCTGTGCGTCATGGCGCTGGAACGCCATGCGATCACCCCGGACCGCGGCCCCGTGGTCGTCACCGGTGCCGCCGGCGGCGTCGGGTCGGTCGCCGTGTCGATCCTTTCCAAGCTCGGCTACCACGTCATCGCCGCGACGGGGCGCAGCGCGGAAGAAGACTATCTCAGGGAGCTCGGCGCCTCCGAGATCATTCCGCGCGCCGAACTGTCGGAGCCGTCGCAGCGTCCGCTCGGCAAGGAGCGCTGGGCCGGCGGCGTCGATGCGGTCGGGTCGCACACGCTCGCCAATGTGCTTGCCCAGACCGCTTATGGCGGCGCGATCGCGGCCTGCGGCCTGGCCCAGGGCATGGATCTGCCGACCTCGGTCGCCCCGTTCATCCTGCGCGGCGTTTCGCTGCTTGGAATCGACTCGGTGATGGCGCCGCGCGAATTGCGGCTGGAAGCCTGGCGGCGGATCGGCGCAGACCTCGATGCGGCCAAGCTGGCCCGGTTGTCGAAAACGATCGGGTTCGACGATATCACCCAGGCCGCCGCCGACATTGTCGAGGGGCATATCCGCGGCCGGGTTGTCGTCGAAATGTAGTCCGGTTCGCGGCGGATCGTTAAAATTTGAGCGATCCGCCCAAACCTTCTTCAAAAGCTGTCGGTTATGGTGCTGTCATGGCGACGGAGACCGAACAGCGGCAACAACTGAAAAAGCGGACGGGGGCCGCGGCCTTGCCGCGCCGCCGCCGTGTCGTCAAGGCGCCGCCGCTCGCGCCCGAACTGGTGCGCACCGAAACCCCTAAAATGATCGCCCTGGCGGGGCTGGCCCTGGTCGCCATGGCCGGGGTCGCCAGCCTGACCGGATCGGCGCCGCTGGTTTCGGCGGCTGTTGCCCTGATCGGCATCCTGACGCTTGGTCTCGGCTGGGCAACCGAGCTTGTCGAAGAAAAGCGTCTGGCGCGGCTCGCCAGCACCGTGACCGCCCAGGGCCTCGAAGTCGAGGCCATGGCCGACCGGATGTGGGAACTGCAGGAGAGCGAACAGCGCTTTCTCGGTCTCATCGACTCGCTTGGCGACATCGTCGTCCACCGCGACCGCGACGGCCGCATCATCTACGCCAATGACGCCTTCGCGCGGCTGATCGGCATGGAAATGCGGGCCCTGGTCGGTCTCTCGCTGGAAGAGCTTGGAATTGCGGCCGGCATGGCGCCGGAATCGGATTTCTTCGACCAGGATTGCCTGACCTCGCGCGATGTCGCGATCAACACCGGCCGGGGCACGCGCTGGTACTCCTGGGTCGAGCATTCCGCCCGCGACGCCAACACCGGACTGGTGTCGCGGCGCGCGATCGCCCGCGACATCACCGCGCGCAAGGATGCCGAGACGGCCCTGATCGACGCGCGCGAACGCGCCGAGGCCGCGAACCAGGCCAAGTCGCGCTTCCTGGCCACGGTCAGCCACGAAATCCGCACCCCGATGAACGGCATTACCGGCATGGCCAAACTGCTTGCCGACACCGAACTGACCGCGGAACAGCGCACCTATGTCGGCGCTGTCACGACCTCGGCGGACGCGCTGCTGGCGCTGATCGAGGATTTGCTGGATTTCTCCAAGATCGAGGCCGGGAAACTGACCATCGAACCGCAGCCGGTCGCGACAAGCGAGCTGGTCGAAAACGTCGTCGAACTGATGGCGGCGCGGGCTTTCGCCAAGGGAATCGGGATTGGCTGCCACATTGCCCCGCGGGTGCCCGAACTGGTCGAGACCGATCCCGGACGCCTGCGCCAGGTCCTGCTCAATCTGGTCGGCAATGCGATCAAGTTCACCGATGACGGCGGCGTGATCGTTTCGCTCGCCATGGCTTCGGGCAGTGCCGGACAGGTCTTGCGCCTCACGGTGGAGGACACCGGCCCCGGCCTTGCCGAGTCGGAATGGGAGCGCATTTTCGAGGAATTCGAGCAGGCCGACGGCACATCGACCAGGCGTCACGGCGGCGCGGGCCTCGGCCTCGCGATTTCCAGGCGCATCGTCGAAGCGCTGGGCGGCGATGTCTCGGTGCGCGGCCGCATCGGCGGCGGCTCGGCGTTCACGGTCGACTTGCCCTGCGAAGCCGTGCCCGACCGCGAGGCGGACGGCCTCGAGGGGCGGAAGGTGCTGATTGTCGGGGCCAACGCGATGGAAACCGAGGCGCTGGCCCGCACCATTCGCGCCGAAGGCGGAATCGCAGAACCGGTAACCGGCCTGGACGACGCCCTGATGTCGGACGCTGGACCCCGGGATGCCATCCTCGTCGATGCCTCGCTCGCGGATCAGGACGTGCTGGAGCGGCTTCGCGCCCGCGGCATCGTCACGGAAAGTCCGGTGGTTCTGATCGCGCCGTCGGACCGCGGCCGCCTCGACATGTTCCGCCAGCAAGGCTACGCCAATTTCCTCGCCCGCCCGGTGCGCGGGAAAACTCTGCTGCGTATTCTGAACCTGGACAGCGAAGCGAACACGGCCGAGCCGCGCCAGCCGTCCGACGGCCGCGGCGTCCTGTCGATTCTCGTTGCCGAGGACAATGAGGTGAACGCGCTTCTTGTCCGGTCCGCCCTGACCCGGGCCGGCCATGACGTGACCGTCGCCGCCAATGGCCGGCTGGCGGTGGAGGCGGTGCAGACCGGCCGCGAATTCGACCTGGTGCTGATGGACCTCCACATGCCGGTCATGGACGGCCTCGACGCCGTCACCCACATCCGCAAGTTCGAGGAACATGCCGGGCGCAAACCGGTGCCGGTCATCGTCCTGACAGCCGACGGGCAGGACGAGACGCAATCCCAGGCGCTGGCCCAGGGCGCCAACGGGTTTCTGACCAAACCCCTCGATCCGACGCATCTCATCGAGACGGTCGAGGGCATGGCCGCCTAGCCGGCATTGTGCCAACCGGTTCCGGAAATTGCCTTTTCATCGCCACCAATCCGTCATGCGCGTGTCGCATAGGACCGGTATTTCCCGGCCATCGAAGCGCCTGAGGAGATCAAGACGATGACCGCGAACTTGAATGAAGCCGCTTTTTATCCTAACGCATCATTAGCAATGAAAGACGTGGTAGCGGTCCTGACCAGTCCTGTTCCAGACGGCGTGCTCGCTCAGCTGGGCACGCTTGAAGTGAGGCTAGCGCGCAGCGAGGCCGAGATTCACGCTGCACAGGAAGTCCGTTATCAGGTTTTCTGTGGCGAAATGGGCGCCCGGTCGGACTCCGGCGATGCCCTGCGCGACGCCGACCGGTTCGATCCGGTTTGCGACCATCTCATTGTGCTGGACCATTCCCGCAGCGGCGCGGACCACCTCAAGATCGTCGGTACCTACCGCCTGCTGCGCCAGGATCGCGCAATCGAGGCGGACGGCTTCTATTCGAGCAGCGAGTATGAACTCGACAGGCTGATCCGCCGGCACGGCGACCGCCGGTTCCTCGAGCTTGGCCGCTCCTGTGTCTTGCCGCTGTACCGGCAGCGGCGCACACTGGAGTTGCTCTGGCAGGGCATCTGGGCCTATTGCGACGCCCACCGGATCGGCGCCATGGTCGGCTGCGCCTCCTTTTCCGGGGTGGTTCCGGCGGCCCATGCCGAGGCGCTCTCCTTCCTGGCCCACAATTTCCCCGCAACTGGCGAGTGGTCGGTTCGGGCGCGGCCGGAGCGCTACACGGCCATGGACATGATGCCGGCCGAGGCGGTCAAGGCCAAGTCGGCGATTGCCGCCATGCCGCCGCTGATCAAGGGTTACCTGCGGGTTGGCGCGATGTTCGGCGACGGGTGCGTGGTCGACCACGATTTCCGCACCACCGACGTATTCGTGGTCCTGCCGCTCGAGCACATCGGCGAGAAATACATCAATCATTACGGGCGCGGACCGCTGGACCGGCTTTCCTGAGGCCGGTCAGCTGTCGCCGGACCCGGCCAGCGCCTTCAGGGCGTAGAGTGCCTCCAGCGCCTCGCGCGGGGTCATTTCGTCGGGATTGATCGCGCCGATCGCCTGTTCGAGTTCTTTCGACGGCGCTTGCGTCACCGGTTTTTGCCGCACTTCGGCGTTGAACAGCGGCAGGTCGTCGGCAAGCTGCGCCGTACTCGCCGTCATCTCGCCGGCCTCGAGGCGGGCGAGCACTTCGCGCGCACGCTCCACCACCGCCTCGGGCAGGCCGGCAAGGCGCGCCACCTGAACCCCGTAGGAGCGGTCGGCCGCGCCCTTGGCGACTTCGTGCAGGAAGATCACCTCGCCGTTCCATTCCTTGACCCTGACCGTGACCGAATGCAGCCGCCCCAGCTTGTCGGTCAGCGCGTTGATCTCGTGGAAATGGGTCGCGAACAGCGCCCGGCAGCGGTTTTTCTCGTGCAGGTATTCCACCGCCGCCCAGGCGATCGACAGGCCGTCGAAGGTCGCCGTTCCGCGTCCGATCTCGTCGAGGATCACCAATGACCGTTCCGACGCCTGGTTGAGGATCGCCGCGGTCTCGACCATCTCCACCATGAAGGTTGAGCGGCCGCGGGCCAGGTCGTCGGAGGCGCCGACCCGGCTGAACAGACGATCGACAATGCCGATGCGCGCCGCCTGGGCCGGCACGTAGGCTCCCATCTGCGCCAGGATCGCGATCAGCGCGTTCTGGCGCAGGAAGGTCGACTTGCCGCCCATGTTGGGGCCGGTGAGCAGCCAGATCGCGCCGTTTTTCTCCTTCTCGCCGGGCGACAGGTCGCAATCATTGGCGACGAACGGGTCGCCGGCGCTGCGTCTCAGCGCGCGCTCGACGACCGGGTGGCGGCCCGCCTCGATGGCAAAGTCGAGCGAATCGTCGACCAGCGGCCGGCACCAGTTTTCGCGGAACGCCAGTTCGGCAAGGGCGGCGGTCACGTCGAGCACGGCGAGCGCGTGGGCGCCGCTGCGAATGGCGTCCGCCTGGTCCACCGTCTTGGCGACCAGCGCGGCGAACACGCCCAGTTCGATCTGCAGCGCCCGGTCGGCGGCGTTGGCGATCTTGGTCTCCAGCTCCGCGAGCTCGGTGGTGGTGAACCGCATCGCGTTCGCCATGGTCTGGCGGTGGATGAAGCGGGCCTTCGCTTCCGCGGTGCCGGCCAGGATATCCTGGTGGTTGGCCGTCACCTCGATGAAGTAGCCGAGCACGTTGTTGTGCTTGATCTTGAGCGAGCGGATGCCTGTCTCGTCGATCAGGTCCGCCTGCATCTGGGCGATGACGCGGCGCGACTGGTCGCGCAAGGCGCGCATCTGGTCGAGTTCGCTGTCGTGGCCTGCCGCGACGAAATTCCCGTCCCGCTTGAGCAGCGGCAGCTCTTCGGCCAGCGCCTGTTCCAGCCGGTCCGCCAGGTCGGCGGGCAGCGCTGCAAGCGCGGCGCGCGCGGTTTCCAGCTCCGGCGGAAGAACCGCGCCGGCAAGCCTCCCGGCGATGCGGGACGCGGCGTCGAGCCCGGCGCGGATGGCCCCGAGGTCGCGCGGGCCGCCGCGATCCAGCGCCAGGCGCGACAGCGCCCGCGGCATGTCGGGTGTCGCCTTGAGCGCGATGCGCAGGTCTTGGCGCAGGGCTTCGTCGTCGAGCAGGAACGCGACCGCGTCTTGGCGCGTGGCGATCGCCAGCGGATCGGTCAGCGGCGCGACCAGCCGTTCGGCGAGCAGCCGGCTTCCGGCGCCGGTGACGGTCGCGTCCACGACGTTCAGCAGGCTGCCTTCGCGGCCGCCGGACAGCGTGCGCATCAGTTCCAGATTGGCGCGTGTCGCGGCATCGATGAACAGGCTCGCGCCCGCCTGTTCGCGCGCCGGCGGCGCCAGCGGCGGCCGCCCCGAAATCTGGGTCTTCTCGACATAGGCGATCGCGCCGGCGATCGCCGACAGTTCGGCGCGCGAGAACTGGCCGAAGCCGTCGAGCGCCGCCACCTGGTAGAACCGCTCGATGCGCGCGCCGGCAAGCGCGGAATCGAACAGGCTGGCCGGCTGCGGGCTGACGGCGCGGCCGATCACGTCGAACATCGGCCGCAGGGCAGGGTCGTGGAACACCGGTTCGGCAACGATCAGCTCGCGCGGGTCGACCCGCATGACGTCGCTGAGCAGCCGGTCGGGCGCGGTCTCCATGACCCGGAACGCGCCGGTGGAAATGTCGATCCAGGCGAGCGCGTATTCGCCCGGCCCGCCCTTGGTGCGGCCGAGCGCCATCAGGTAGTTGGACGTGGCGGGGTCGAGCAGCCTGTCTTCGGTCAGCGTGCCGGGCGTCACCAGGCGGATGACGTCGCGCCGCACCACCGACTTCGAGCCGCGCTTCCTCGCCTCGGCGGGGTCCTCGACCTGTTCGCAGACGGCGACCCGGTGGCCGGCGGCGATGAGCTTTTGCAGGTAGTCGTCGGCGGCATGCACCGGCACCCCGCACATCGGGATGTCCTCGCCCATGTGCTTGCCGCGCCTGGTCAGCGTGATGCCGAGCACGCGCGACGCGATTTCCGCATCGCCGAAGAACAACTCGTAGAAATCGCCCATCCGGTAGAACAGCAGGGAATCTGGATTGGCTGTCTTGATCTCGATGAACTGTTCCATCATCGGCGTGGCCGACGAGAGGCTTTCCGCCGAGGCGAGGACGGTCGGTGTCAGGCCGGTTCCCTGAATGTGCAGGTCCCGGTTCACGGCATGCGCATCCATGTCATCTGGCGATTGTTCAATCCTGTTGCGGTCCCGTACGGACTTTTATTTCTTGGCGATTTGCCGCGCTCATGTGTAGCCTTATCCGAACAACTCCACAAAAAGAATCCCGGAACCGCCATGCAAGAGAAGATCAAGCCCGGTAACTCAGGCCCCGCAGTCACCTCCCAGGAAGCGCTCGAATTCCATTCGTCGGGGCGGCCGGGAAAGCTGGAGATCACGCCGACCAAACCAATGGCGACGCAGCGCGACCTGTCGCTGGCCTATTCGCCCGGCGTCGCCGTGCCGGTCGTCGCGATTTCGGAAGATCCCTCCCGCGCCTTCGACTATACCGTGCGCGGCAACATGGTCGCCGTCATCACCAACGGCACGGCGATCCTCGGCCTCGGCAATCTCGGCGCGCTTGCGGCAAAGCCGGTGATGGAGGGCAAGGCCGTGCTGTTCAAGCGCTTTGCCGACGTCGATTCGATCGATCTGGAGGTCGACACGTCCGACGTCGACGAGTTCGTCAACTGCGTGCGCCATCTCGGCCCGTCCTTCGGCGGCATCAACCTGGAGGACATCAAGGCGCCCGACTGCTTCATCATCGAGCAGCGCTTGCGCGAACTGATGGACATACCGGTGTTCCATGACGACCAGCACGGCACCGCGATCATCGCCGCCGCCGGGCTGATCAACGCCCTGCACCTGACCGGGCGCGACGCCAAGACGGCCAAGCTCGTCTGCAACGGCGCCGGCGCGGCCGCCGTGGCCTGCGTCGAACTGGTCAAGGCGATGGGCTTCTCGCCGCAAAATGTCACCATGTGCGACACCAAGGGCGTGATCTACCAGGGCCGCAAGGAAGGTATGAACCAGTGGAAATCGGCGCACGCGGTCAAGACCGACGCGCGGACGCTGTCTGAAGCCATGGAAGGCGCGGACATCGTGTTCGGGCTGTCCGCCAAGGGCGCCCTGACCCAGGACATGATTCGCTCCATGGCGCCCAACCCGATCATTTTCGCGATGGCCAATCCCGATCCGGAGATCACGCCGGAGGAAGTCGCCGACATCCGCGACGACGCGATCATGGCGACCGGGCGTTCCGACTATGCCAACCAGGTCAACAACGTTCTCGGCTTTCCCTACATCTTTCGCGGCGCGCTCGATGTCCGCGCGACGACGATCAACGAGGAGATGAAGATCGCGGCGGCCGAGGCCCTGGCCGCGCTCGCGCGCGAGGACGTTCCCGACGACGTGGCCGCCGCCTATCGCGGCCAGCGGCCGAAATTCGGGCCGTCCTACATCATTCCGGTCCCGTTCGATCCGCGCCTGATCTGCGCCATCCCGGTCGCGGTCGCCAAGGCGGCGATGGATTCCGGCGTCGCGCGCCGGCCGATCCTCGATCTGGAAAAATACGCCCAGCAGCTTTCGGCGCGGCGCGACCCGATCGCGTCCACGCTGCAGCGCATCTACGACCGCGTGCGGCGTCATCCGAAACGCGTGGTGTTCGCCGAGGGCGAGGAAGAGCAGGTGATGCGCGCCGCCGTCTCCTACGCCAACCAGAAGCTCGGCACTGCCATCCTGCTCGGCCGCGACGACCAGATTCACGAAACTGCGCGGAACGCCGGCGTCGATCTTGACCGCCCCGGCATCGAGATCATCAATGCGCGGCTGTCGCGGCGCAACGCCGCCTATGCCGAGCACCTTTTCCAGCGACTCCAGCGCAAGGGCTACCTGTTCCGCGACTGCCAGCGGCTGATCAACAACGACCGCAATCACTTTGCCGCCTCGATGGTGGCGCTCGGCGACGCCGACGCGATGGTGTCGGGATTGACCCGCAATTATTCGACCGTGCTCGACGACGTGCGCCGGGTGATCGATGCGCGTCCCGGCCATCGCGTCATCGGCGTGTCGCTGGCCCTGTGCCGCGGCCGCACCGTGCTCGTCGCCGACACCGCGGTCCACGACATGCCGAATTCGGAGGAACTTGCCGATATCGCCGAGGAGGCCGCGGGCATGGCGCGGCGCATGGGCTACGAGCCGCGGATCGCGATGCTGGCCTACTCGACATTCGGCCATCCCGCCGGCGAACGCTCCGACAAGGTGCGCGAGGCCGTCAATCTGCTCGACAAGCGCCGCGTCGATTTCGAGTATGACGGCGAGATGGCGGCCGACGTCGCGCTCAATCAGGCCTTGAT
>JBNLDE010000075.1:0-25432 GCA_050304175.1 Zhengella sp.
AGAGATTCGCCGGGACGGGCGGTCCTCGGATCGCTGATTACTTGTTAGACGAGCGTGAAGAGACCGCCCGTCTTCCCACCTCCCCAGCCAAAAGGGGAGTGAACTTTGACAATGGCCAGACGCGAAAGCGGGCGTGGCAACGGTGAAGGGCGTTCTTACGCCAGCGCCCCGGCCGGCCGCACCGTGCCGACGGTAATCCCGTTCCAGTTCTTCATCGTTACCGTCGCCATGTCGGAAAGCACTTGGCGCAACGGATCGCCGGCCTTCAGCTGCCGGGCGAGCAGCGCGCAGACCATGGCTTCGGCCGCGCGCGGCGCACCGTCGTCGCATTTGAGCGCTATCCCGAGGCCGAGCTCGGGGATAGCGGCGCAATAGACGCCCTCGGCGCCGATCTTGGCGAACACCCGGCCCTTGGCCGCTTCCATGATGCGCGTGCACATGCGCCCGGTGCCCGCCATGTACCAGGGTTCGGCCATGCAGGCATCGAGCAGGCGCCTGGCAGCCTTCGCGCGTTGCGGCTCCAGCCCGGTGCCGGTCGCCATGCGGGCGAAGCCGGTCGCCAGCGAGGTCAACGGCACCGCGTAGGTCGGGATCGAACAGCCGTCGGTGCCGGCGTTCTTAGCGCCGTGTTCGGCGCCGGTCACCGCAGTCATCGTGTCGGCGACGATGCGCTGGTATTCGTGCTCGCGTTTCACGTAGCCCTTCAAGCCGATACCCATGTGCTTGCAGGTGCACAGGAAGCCGGCGTGCTTGCCCGAGCAGTTGTTGTGCGCCGGGCCGGGTTTCGAGCCGGTCGCCGCCAGTTCGAGCGCGATGGGCTGTTCCATCGGCCAGTGGGTGCCGCACTCGTAGGCGGATTCGTCCAGACCCGCTCGCGCGAGCATCGACCGCGCCATGTCGGCATGGCCCGGCTCGCCCGAATGCGAGGCGCAGGCGAAAGAAAGTTCCTTTTGGCCGAAGCCGAACGCGTCGGCGGCGCCGCTCTCGACAAACGGCAGCGCCTGGATCGCCTTGACGGCGGAGCGCGGGAAGGTCGGCCGCTCGACATCGCCGGCCTGCTCGACGATGCCCCCCCCGGCATCGCTCACCACCCAGGCGCCGCGATGGCGGCTTTCGACCAGGCTGCCGCGCGTGACCTCGACAAGAACGGGATTGTCCATGGAAAACCTGACCCTCGTGCAACCGGTAACGGACTTATTCCGGCAGGATCCCTGCCGCGAGAAACCCGCCATCTACAGCCAATGTGTGGCCATTGATATAGCTTGCCTCGCCCGAAAGAAGAAAGGCGGCGGCGGCGGCGATCTCCTCGGGATCGCCGTAGCGTCCCTGGGGCAGGTGGCGGATCCATTCCGCCCGGTCCTCCGGCGTGTGCAGCCGGGCGATCAGCGGCGTATCGACGGGTCCGGGCGCGATGCAGTTGACCCTGACGCTCTGCCGGCCGAGCTCGGCGGCGAAGACCTCGCTCATCATTTTCACGCCCGCCTTCGACGCGCCGTAGGCGACGCGGCCTCGATTGGCCCGCAGGCCCGAGACCGAGGCGATGTTGACCACGGCCAGCTCGTCGCCCATCCGTTCGACCGCCGCCTTCACCGTGATGAAGGAGCCGACCAGGTTGACGTCGAGGATCTGGCGGAACAGTTCGGCGCTGGTTTCCATCGCCGGCAGGTCGCGGGCGATTCCGGCCGAATTGACCAGGCCCCGCAGCGGCCCGAGCATGTCGGCCACCCGGTCGAACACGTCGGCGACCTCTTCCTCGTCGGTGATGTCGCAGGTCAGGAACAGGGCGTTCTCGCCCTCGAACATGGATTCCGCATCGGCCAGCGCGGTGGCGTCGGCGTCGACGGCGGCAACGGGCCAGCCCTCGTCCAGGAGGCGCGAGACGATCGCAAGGCCGATCCCCGACGCGCCACCCGTGACGATGACCGGCGTCCTCATTTGATGCGTTCCAGGATGGAGACGTAATTGGCGACCGCGGCCCCGCCCATGTTGAAGATGCCGCCGAGTGTCGCGTCCCTGACCTGGAAGTCGCCGGCCGCGCCGGTGAGCTGCATGGCGGTGAGCGCGTGCATCGACACGCCGGTGGCGCCGATCGGGTGGCCCTTGGCCTTCAGCCCGCCCGACGGGTTGACCGGAAGGCGGCCATCCATCTGGGTCTGGCCTTCCAGCGCCACTTTCGCGCCCTCGCCCGGCTTGCACAGCCCCATCGCCTCGTACTCGATCAGCTCCGCGATGGTGAAACAGTCGTGGGTCTCGACGAAGGACAGGTCATCGAGCGATACCTTCGCGTCGCCCATCGCCTTGTTCCAGGCCTCGGTGCAGCCCTCGAACAGCAGGATGTCGCGCTTCGACATCGGCAGGAAGTCCTGCACATGAGCATTGGCCCGGAACGCGACCGCCCGTTTCATCGCGAGTGCCGTCTCGACATCGGCGAGCACGATCGCTGCCGCGCCGTCGGATACCAGAGAGCAGTCGGTGCGCTTCAGCGGTCCGGCCACGAACGGGTTCTTGTCGCTTTCGGTGCGGCAGAACTCGTAGCCGAAATCCTTGCGCATCTGGGCGTAGGGATTGGCGACGCCGTTCTTGTGGTTCTTGGCAGCGATGGTCGCCAACGCGTCGGACTGGTCGCCATGGCGCTGAAAATAGCCCTGCGCGATCTTGCCGAAGACACCGGCAAATCCGGCTGGCGTGTCGCCGTCCTCGGGCAGATAGGATGCCTTGAGCAGGTTCTTGCCAATCTCCGGACCCGGCGTGGTGGTCATCTGCTCGGCGCCGACAACCAGCACGATGCGGCCGGCGCCCGAATCAATCGCCCGAATGCCTTGGCGGACCGCCGCCGAACCGGTCGCGCAGGCGTTCTCCACCCTGGTCGCCGGCTTGAAGCGCAACCGATCGTCGGCCTGGAGAACCAGGCTTGCGGTAAAGTCCTGAGCCGAGAATCCCGCATTGAAGTGCCCCAGCACGATCTCGTCGACGTCTTCTGGTCCGATCCCGGCATGGTCGAGCGCCTCGCGCGCCACCTGCGTGATCATGTTTTCCAGCGTGGTTTCGGAATGTTTCCCGAACGGCAGGTGGGCCCAGCCGACGATGCATGCGGTCATGAAAACTCTCCCAAATTCGGATTCCGGATTTTCTCGCGCCAAAATGGACCGACGGCCCGGCGGCGTAAAGTCCAATTTGCGGATGTGAGCGCCAGCCGATTTTTATTGAATGTGCGTTCAATAAAAAATATGGTGACTGCTGCCCCGATGCCTGCAGTGATGGCGAAGCGCCATGCAGCGGGGTTCAGCACGGCAAGGAGCGATGCGTGGCGGTAAAACCGAACATCCTTATCATCATGGTCGACCAGCTCAACGGCACCCTGTTTCCCGATGGGCCCGCCGAGTGGCTCCACACGCCCCACCTCAAGGCGCTGGCCGCGCGATCGGCGCGCTTTAGGAACAACTACACATCCTCGCCGCTGTGCGCCCCCGCCCGCGCTTCGTTCATGGCCGGCCAGTTGCCGCGCCGCACACGGGTTTACGACAATGCGGCGGAGTACCAGTCAGCCATTCCGACCTATGCGCACCATCTGCGCAATGCGGGCTACTACACCTGCCTTTCCGGCAAGATGCACTTTGTCGGCCCCGACCAGCTTCACGGCTTCGAAGACCGCCTGACCACCGACATCTATCCGGCCGATTTCGGCTGGACGCCGGACTACCGCAAACCGGGCGAGCGCATCGACTGGTGGTATCACAACCTTGGCTCCGTCACCGAAGCCGGCGTTGCCGAGATTTCCAACCAGATGGAATATGACGACGAAGTCGCCTTCATGGCCAACCAGAAGATCTATCACATGGCGCGGCTTAACGACGACGAAGACCGCCGTCCGTGGTGCATCACCGTCTCCTTCACGCATCCGCACGACCCCTATGTGGCCCGCCGCAAGTTCTGGGACCTCTACGAGGATTGCGAGCATCTCGAACCGGAGGTGCCGGCGATCCCGTTCGACGAGCAGGATCCTCACAGCCAGCGCCTGATGCATGCCTTCGACCACACCAATTTCAACATCACCGCCGAGGACATCCGACGCTCGCGCCGCGCCTATTTCGCCAATATCTCCTATCTCGACGAGAAGGTCGGCGAGCTGGTGGACACGCTGAAGCGCACGCGGATGCTCGACGACACGATCATCCTGTTCTGCTCCGACCATGGCGACATGCTCGGCGAGCGCGGGCTGTGGTTCAAGATGAGCTTCCATGAAGGTTCGTCGCGCGTGCCGCTGATGGTGGCCGGCCCCGGAGTGACGCCCGGCCTGCACGAGGCCCCGGTTTCCAACCTCGACGTGACGCCTACAGTTTGCGACCTGGCCGGCGTTTCCATGGCCGACATCGCTCCCTGGACCGACGGCGAGAGCCTTGTGCCCGTGATAGACGGGCAGGTGCGCATGTCCCCGGTGCTGATGGAATATGCCGCCGAAGGATCCTATGCGCCGCTGGTCAGCATCCGTCAGGGCAAGTGGAAATACAACCACTGCGCGCTTGATCCGGACCAGCTCTTCGATCTGGAAGCAGACCCCAACGAAATGACGAACCTAGCCGCCGACCCGGCCTGTGCCGACATACTTGCCGGCTTCCACGCCCAACGCGACGCCAAATGGGACATGGAACAGTTCGACGCGGAAGTGCGCGAAAGCCAGGCCCGCCGCTGGGTCGTCTATCCGGCGCTCAGAAACGGCTCCTACTATCCGTGGGATTATCAACCGCTGCAGGCCGCTTCCGAACGCTATATGCGCAACCACATGGACCTCAACGTCCTGGAACACGACAAACGCTACCCAAGAGGCGATTGAGATGACGTCCGGAAAGCATTTCGACAGCGGCGCATCCGCGCGCGAAGCCGATTTCGTGATCATCGGCTCCGGTTCGGCCGGATCGGCCATGGCCTACCGGCTTTCGGAAGACGGCAAGCACTCGGTGATCGTGATCGAATATGGCGGCACCGATGCCGGGCCTTTCATCCAGATGCCGGCGGCGTTGTCCTATCCGATGAACATGGGTCTCTACGACTGGGGGTTCGAGACGGAGCCGGAACCCAATCTCGACGGCCGCAAACTCGCCACGCCGCGCGGCAAGGTGGTCGGCGGATCGAGCTCGATCAACGGCATGGTCTATGTCCGCGGCCACGCCGGCGACTACGAGTACTGGGCCGAGGAAGGCGCGACCGGCTGGCGCTACGCCGACGTCCTGCCCTACTTCAAGCGCATGGAGCATTCGCATGGCGGCGAGGAGGGATGGCGCGGCACGGACGGCCCGCTGCATGTCCAGCGTGGCCGGCAGTTGAACCCGCTGTTCAAGGCTTTCGTCGAGGCAGGCAGGGAAGCCGGTTTCGAACTCACCGACGACTACAATGGCTCGAAGCAGGAAGGCTTCGGGGCCATGGAACAGACCATCCATGGCGGCCGGCGATGGTCGGCCGCGAACGCCTATCTGAAGCCGGCGCTGAAGCGGAAGAACGTGAGTCTGATCAAGGCTTTCGCGCGCCGGATTGTCATCGAGAATCAACGGGCGACCGGGGTCGAGATCTCCATCGGCGGCCAGATCGAAACGGTCAGGGCGCGGCGCGAGGTGATCGTGGCGGCCTCCGCGATCAACTCGCCAAAACTGCTGATGCTGTCGGGGATCGGTCCCGGGCGGCATCTCAGCGAGCACGGCGTGAATGTCGTCGCCGACCGGCCGGGCGTCGGACAGAACCTGCAGGATCACCTGGAGGTCTACGTCCAGCAGGAATGCACGCAACCGATCACGCTTTACTCGAAGCTGAACCTGTTTTCGAAAGCGCTGATCGGCGCCGAATGGCTGTTCTTCAAGCGCGGCGACGGCGCGACCAATCACTTCGAAAGCTGCGCTTTCGTGCGCTCCGCGCCCGGTATCGACTACCCGGACATCCAGTTTCACTTTCTGCCGGTCGCCATCCGCTATGACGGCAAGGTGGCCGCCAAGGCGCACGGGTTCCAGGCCCATGTCGGCCCGATGCGCTCGAAGTCGCGCGGCGCAGTGACGCTGCGGTCGTCCGATCCGATGGCAAAGCCGGTGATCCGCTTCAACTACATGAGCCACCCGGACGACTGGACCGAGTTCCGTCATGCCATCCGCCTGACCCGCGAACTGATCGCTCAGCCGGCGTTCGACCCCTATCGTGGCCGCGAGATCGCACCCGGCGCGGACGCCCAGTCCGACGCGGCGATCGACAGCTTCATTCGCGAGCATGTCGAAAGCGCGTACCATCCCTGCGGCACATGCCGGATGGGCTCAGCCAACGACAATCATGCCGTGGTCGACCCGCAATGCCGGGTTATCGGCGTCGACGGATTGCGCGTCGCGGACTCTTCGGTGTTTCCGCGGATCACCAACGGCAATCTCAACGCGCCGTCGATCATGGTGGGCGAAAAGGCCTCGGACCATATCCTGGGCCGGGCGCCATTGCCGCCCTCAAATCAGGAGCCCTGGTACAATCCGCGGTGGCAGGTTTCGGACCGGTGACGCCACACCAACCAAGCTCGCGCTGCCCCGCCGGAGCCCGGGTAAATTGAACAACAGAGAGACCGACATGCGCGCTCAACCCGAGGCTTCCCATTTCATCAACGGAACGTTTGTAGAAGACGCTGCGGGCGATCCCCTACCCGTCCACTATCCCGCGACCGACGAAAAAATCGCGCAGTTGCATGCGGCGACACCGGCGATCGTAGAACAAGCCGTGGCAGCCGCCCAGGCGGCGCAACCCGCCTGGGCCGCTTTGAAACCGACGGAGCGCGGCCGGATTTTGCGCCGCGCGGCGGACCTGTTGCGCGAACGCAACCGGGAGCTGTCGGAACTGGAAACGCTCGACACCGGAAAGGCGATCCAAGAGACGCTGGTCGCCGATGCGGCGTCGGCAGCCGACGCGCTCGAGTTTCTTGGCTCGGCGGTCTCCAGTTTCAACGGCGAGGCCATGGATCTCGGTGGGCCGTTCGCCTACACCCGGCACGAACCGATTGGCATCTGCGCTGCCATCGGCGCCTGGAACTACCCGATCCAGATCGCCGGATGGAAATCGGCGCCGGCGCTGGCGATGGGTAATGCGATGGTTTTCAAACCGTCGGAAAACACCCCTCTGTCGGCGCTGGCGCTCGCCGACATCTATCGCGAGGCCGGGCTGCCCGACGGGCTGTTCAACGTCGTGCAGGGCTACGGCGATGTCGGCGCCAGCCTGATCGACCATCCCGCCATCGGAAAGGTTTCGCTGACCGGCTCCGTTCCGACCGGTCGCAAGGTGATGGCGCAGGCCGGTGGCCAGATGAAACAGGCGACCATGGAGCTTGGCGGCAAGTCGCCACTGATCGTGTTTGACGACGCCGACGTCGAAAACGCCATCGGCGGCGCAATGCTCGGCAATTTCTACTCGACCGGGCAGGTTTGCTCCAACGGCACCCGCGTCTTCGTTCAGCGCGGCATTCGCGAACGATTCATCGAACGGCTGATCGAGCGGACCAAGAAGATACGCATCGGCGATCCGCTCGATCCCGAAACCCAGATGGGACCGCTGCTCAACGCGATGCAAAAGGAAAAGGTGCTCGGTTATGTCGAGGCCGGCAAGGCGGAAGGCGCGACCTTGTCATTTGGCGGCGGCGTGCCGAGGCTCCAGGGGTTCGAAAACGGCCACTTCTTCGAGCCGACCGTTTTCACCAATGTCACGGACACGATGCGGATTGCCCGCGAAGAGATCTTCGGCCCGGTCATGGCGGTCCTCGATTTCGACGACGAGGACGAAGTGATCGCGCGCGCCAACGACACGGAATTCGGCCTCGCCGCCGGCGTGTTCACCGCCGATCTGGCGCGCGGACACCGCGTGATTTCGCAAATCAAGGCCGGTTCGTGCTGGATCAACGCCTACAACCTGACGCCGGTCGAAATCCCGTTCGGCGGCTTCAAGCAGTCGGGCATGGGTCGCGAGAACTCGATCGAGGCGTTGCGCCACTACAGCCAGGTCAAAGCGGTCTATGTCGAGACAGGCGACGTCGACAGTCCCTACTGATCGCCGCCGCGCTCGATCGCCAGGTACTGGGTCAGCGCGCAGACCATGTGATAGAAAATGCTCGCGGGCACATCCTTGGCACGCGCGGCGCCCTGCTCGTCGATCAGGTCGATCCACATGCCCCGGGGCGCCGGATCGATATGCCAGCGAAACAGCCGCGCCATGCGCGCTTCGATTTCCGGCTTCAGATCGGGGCCGCCGGTGCCATCGAGCGCGATCGCGGCCTTGATGACTTCGGTTTGCGGCCAGCTGCGCGACGCCCGGTCCAGGGGAACGCTGTCACGCGACACGGCGCCGTAGGCCAGCCCCGTTGCGCGATTGAGCCCGTTCGCAACCGCAGAAGCGTAGAGTTTGCGGGCGTAGCGCACGAGATCATGCTGGCCCGTAGCGCGAGCGAACTGGACCAGCAACGAGGCCCATTCGAAGTGATGACCGGGCTCGGTCCATTCGCCCTTTTGCCCGGCGGCAGGTTTCCAGTCGTCGTCGAAATATTCGCCGAGCGTCCAGCTCTCCGGATCAAACAGGTGGCTTCGGAACAGGTCGATGATCCGCGCGGCACGGCGCAAGTGCGAACGGTCCTGCGTGACCTCGTGCCAGGCCAGGAACGCTTCAAGCAGATGCATGTGCGGGTTGGAACGGCGCATCTCCTCGCCACCTGCCGTCTCGAGGAACCCGCGCAGGCGTTGGTCTTCGAGGTGTTCGTCAAGGAAATCGAAGGTTTCAGCGCCGAGTTTCAACGCGTCGGGATGGCCACTGGCATGTGCGTGGGCCAGCGCAAGTAGTACGAAGGCGTGGTCATAGGCGTCCTCAACCGGGTCGAGAACCGTTCCGTCCGTGTTGAGTGTGCGCACCCAGCCGCCGCGCTCCGTGCGCCCTTTGCCGGCGATGAAGCGGATACCGTGGTCGATCAGGTCGCCGGCAGGACCGTCCCAGCCCTGCTGGTGCGCCATCGAGAACGCATAGATCTGCCGCGCCATGGTGCGCATGCGCTTGGGCGCGGAAACCGGCGCGCCTTCGAAGGAGAGCCGTTCATGGAACCCGCCATGCTGCCGGTCGACGCCCGCCTGCGACCACAAGGGCAGAGTCTCCGAGAACAGCCAGTGGCGTACCCGTCCGACAAACGCACCCTCGCCAATCACACGGTCGTAGGAGGGCGTGAACCGGGTTTCGAGCCGCCCGCTTTTTTCCAGCTGCTCCACGATCTTCTTCACGTTCTGGCTTTGCGACACCGGCGCCACGAAGGTCGCGTCCGCGGTCGCGACAACCGCAATGTCCTTCAGGCCGACCGCTGACAACAGGCGGCCGCTGCTGCGCAGGTAGCTGTGCTCGCAATCTATCGCAACGACATCACCAAGGATCACATTGCCATTTCCATCGGCCTTGGAGACATCGAGCAACGACTCCCACGAACCCAGGTCGCTCCAGCGAAACCGCGCCTCAACCATGACGATGGTCGCGAGCTTCTCCATGATCGCATAGTCGACGGAATCGGACCGCACCGCGGCGTAATCGTCAAAGGGCAGGAACAGGCCGCCGACATCCTTGCGCGAACCTGCGAGCGCTGCCTCCACGCCGGCCCAGATTTCGGGCTGGTGCTCCAGGAAAGCCGACCGCATGGTGCTGGCTTTGAACAGAAATATTCCGGCGTTCCAGTAGTAGTTGCCCGCTTCCAGGTAATTAACGGCGGTGGCCAGATCCGGCTTCTCGACAAAACGGATCACCGCGCGTGCGCCATCGTCGCGAGTCGCATCCGCCTCTATGTAGCCATAGCCGGTTTCCGGCTTTGCCGGCGTTACACCGAAGACAACGACATTCCCGGCCAGCGCGGCCGGCACACCGGCTTCAACCGTTTCCCAGAACTGGCGATCGGTCGAGATGACGTGGTCGGAGGGAACCACAAGCACCAGGTCGTCGCCGTGATCGGCCAGCGTCACCTGGGCGGCAACAGCGACGGCGGCAGCGGTATTGCGGCCGAGCGGTTCGTAGATTGCCTTGCCGCCCCGCAGATCGATGCCGGCCAAGTCTGCGTTGACTCGTCCCGCATGACGCTCGCTTGCGATCAGGTTGACCGGGGAGTCCTCGTCTGTCCGGGCAAGCAGGCGCTGCACGGTCTTCACCAGCATCGAACCGTCACCCGACAGGTCATGAAACTGCTTGGGATTGTCCTCTCGCGACAATGGCCAGAGCCGCGAGCCGATGCCGCCGCTCATGACATAGCTGATTATCCGTTCACTCATCGTCCCGCCCGCATCATGGTCGCCGACCAGCCCGCCCGGGCTCGGCCCTAAATCGTCTGGTTGTATTCGCCCACTTCCGCATTCTCGCGCAAGATCGCATCGAGTGCGTGGAACATCTCCCGCTTGCGCACGTCGGATACCGGGCTCTCGACAACGACGACCAGTTCCGGCTTGTTCGAAGATGCACGGACCAGCCCCCAGGTGCCATCTTCCGCGACGACCCTGATGCCATTGACGGTCACGAGATTCCCGATCGGACCGCCGGCAAGGGACGCACCCTGATCTGCCATGTCCCTTATGCGCGCGATTACCCGTTCGACCACCTCGTACTTCACCTCATCGCCGCAATGCGGCGACATGGTCGGCGAACCGAAGGTCTGCGGCAAGTCGCGGTAAAGACCGGCCATCGACTTGCCTGGACTGCGGTCAAGCATCTCGCAAACCGCGATCGCGGTAATCAACCCGTCGTCGTAGCCGCGGCCGATCGGTGCATTGAAGAAGAAATGGCCGGATTTCTCGAATCCCGCCGCCGCCTCCAGTTCGGCAACACGGCGCTTGATGTAAGAGTGCCCGGTCTTCCAGTAGTCGGTTTTCGCGCCGCGGGCCTGAAGAACCGGATCAGTCATGAACAGGCCGGTCGATTTGACATCGACAACGAATTGCGCGTCGGGTTGCAGCGCCGAAATATCCCGCGCGAGCATGACGCCGACCTTGTCGGCGAAAATTTCGTTGCCCTCGTTGTCGACAACGCCGCATCGGTCGCCATCGCCATCGAATCCGAGGCCGATATCGGCGCCGGTTTCCAGCACCTTGTCCCGAATGGCATGCAACATCGCCATGTCCTCGGGATTGGGATTGTAACGCGGGAAGGAATGGTCAAGCTCGGTATCGAGCGGGATGACTTCGCATCCGATGCGCTCCAGCAGTTCGGGCGCGAATGCACCCGCGGTACCATTGCCGCAGGCTGCGACGACTTTCAGACGGCGACTGATCCTGTGCCCGTTTGAAAGATCGTCGATATAAGTCTGCCTGAAGCCCTCGACGAAGCGGTAGCTTCCGCCGCCGACGAGATCGAAGTCGCCACCAAGCACGATATCGCGCAATTGCCCCATCTCTTCCGGCCCAAAGGTCAACGGGCGTTCGTAGCCCATCTTTACGCCGGTCCAGCCGTTCTCGTTGTGCGAGGCGGTCACCATTGCCACCGACGGCACATCCAGCGCGAACTGCGCGAAATATGCCATCGGCGACAAGGCAAGACCGATGTCGTGAACCTGCGCTCCGGCGGCCATCAGTCCTTGGGCCAGAGCAATCTTGATCGCCATCGAATAGGAGCGGAAATCGTGCCCGACGACGATCTCGGGGCCAACGCCACGGCGCCGGATCAGCGTGCCGAGGCCCATGCCAAGCGCCTGCACACCCATCAGGTTCAGTTCCGGCACCTTGTCCGACGCCGGGTGACCGAACCACCAGCGGGCATCGTATTCGCGAAATCCCGTCGGCTTGACCAGCGCGGAGGTTTCGAACGAAAAGGTGTTGGGGCGGACATCGGCCACCGGTTTCGGCATCACGTCGTAGAACTCCCGTTAATTACGGCAACCGGTGTTGCGCGCATCCGGTCGCGCCTGCAGCGCGGATTAAAGCCGCTTTACCCTCACGGCTGGTTAATGGCCAGCCCGTGGCAGGCCAGCAGGACCGAACGCTGGGAACGTATTGTCTGGCGCGACCCGAAATTTCATCGTCCAAACAGCCACAAGCGTCTTGCGGGAAGCGGATGCGGAGGCTATACACCCGCCGGTCTGGTCACGGAGTGTAGCGCAGCCTGGTAGCGCACCTCGTTCGGGACGAGGGGGTCGCAGGTTCAAATCCTGCCACTCCGACCAGAAAATCCCAACAGGCGCAGAAATCTACTCGGCGTTTCGCACAAGCCGGACGTAGTTCCTGACAGTGCGCACGTCTCCCTGCGGGCCGCTTCCATAGCTGTCCTTGCCGGATTTCGGATTGGTGCGCTGCGCGCCCGCGCCATGGACATCGACAAATTGCTTGAACAGATGGCCGGGTGTCCGGAAATAGCCGAGCGCACGACCAAAATAGAAGGATACTGCGTCCGCCCCTGGCTCGAATGACGTCGATGTCCAATAGGCCGGGAAATCATCCTGCCCGTCAGCGTTCTTGATGGGAGTGGCCACAAAGACGGGATCGACGGCTGCCGTTCCGGTGGCATCCGGCGAACGGCCGTAATCGACGATACTGTGCAATTCCTTGGCATTGGGCAATCGCCAGTCATCGTGCCCTGCATAGGTGGAGTTTCCGGCCAATTCCAAGGCTTCCTGCCAGGTGAACGCGCCTTCGGATGCGCCGCCGAGGGATGGATCGCCCGAATCGACTGCGGTCCACATCAGACCAGTCGCAGAATCGGTGACGGTCCCGTCCGGATTGGGCGTAAACGTATTCTTTCCGTAGTCCGGATTGCCGCGCACCAGACGTAGATTGTACTGCCCGGCTTCGCTCTGCCTCACAAGTGGATAACACTTGATGCGCCCGTCGGCGAAGTTCACGCCAAAAAAGCATTTCTCACTGTCCATCACCAAGGCGGTGTAGACTGTAGCGGTTGCGAACTGGGCATCAATATAGCGGCCCTCCGCGGGATAGGCGAAATCGAATACTGAGGTATCGATGAAGGGTACCGCGTCGGCCGGCACGGTGTTGCTTTCGGGAGCGCCCCTGCCCTGGGCTCCCGAGAAATCGATTAGCGAATAGAGCTCCTTGATCGTTGGAACCCGCCAGTCCGAATAGCCTCCCGTATCCGCCGCGCGCGCTGCCTGTTCGGCGCCGGCCCAATCAGTTGCGCGATATCCCTTTTCCCACATGAGACCGGTGACATTGTCGGTAATCGTGCCATCGCCACCATCCGAATAACTCGGCTGGTTTCCGGAATAATCGGCGTCTTGGCCAGCAAATCCGGGAGCCGAACCACCGGAATCGACCGCCCCCATTTCGTCGAAACGCCGAGTTTGACCGGTGTCAACGATCGCGTAGGAACGGGCGGGATCACACCGCGCCATTTGAACGCTTCCAAGCAAGCCGACCGTAAAAATTCCGATAACAAGCGCGTACTTCATCGAAGCCTTCCCGGGGATCTTGTCGATACAATCATTCGCCCACCGCCGCGCCAAGATACGGATCGATAAGCCGAAGTTTTCTCTCAGACTCCACCAGGCTTCGCTTTGTTCCAGATCAACCGCCTGCCCTGGCCAGCACCAGATGTCCGCAGATGGGCTCGCCTTCCTCCAGCCGCACCGTAATCGGTCGCAGCGCCGCGACATCAAAGCCGTGCTCCGTCAGAAGATCACGCAAATAGGTTTCCGAATGCGCGAAACGGTGACGCCGCGTGATGACATAGCCGCGACCGTCCATCGACTCCTCGGGCTGGGTTTCGGTGGAAAAGGCGAACCATCCGCCCGGATTGATCCGCTTCGCCGTGCCCGCGACGATCCGCGACAGGTCGCCCAGATAGGGCATGACATCGGTCGCGACGATCAGATCCCAGTTGTCCTCATCCTCTATGTTTTCGAGGAAATCCTCGGCCTCAGCGACGTAAAGTCCATCGTAAACGTCGCGCTCTTCGGCCAGCGCCACCATGTTTTCCGAAATATCGACGCCAATGAAGTTCGTGGCCAGATCGTTAAGCGCGCCACCCGTCAAACCCGTGCCGCACCCGAGGTCGAGCGCCCGGCTATGCGGCCCGGGCGCGTGCTCCAGGAGCATCTGGTGCAGTTGCAGCGGAACGGCGTAGCCGAGTTGGTCGACCAGCACCTCGTCGAACACCTCGGCGTGCTGGTCGAACAGGGTCTCGACATAAGCCGGTGGCGCCTTGTCCGGCATTTCGCCTTTTCCGAGTGCGGCCAGCCGCACCGCGGCACCGCCATGGTCGGTGGGATCGAGCGCAAGCACCTCGCGCCATGCCTGCGCCGCGGCTTCGACGTCTCCGGCCTTCTCAAGCTTCAAGGCGCGGTTGTAGGCCTCGGCGAGCGCTTCTTCGTCGAATCCGGTCATCGTTCCTGTCCTGTCACCGAAACAATTCTGTCCCTACCCTTTAGGCGAGACCTCGAATAGGATTTATCCGAACCGCCGCCGGATACCACCCCGGCGGCGGCATTTATTGTCAACACAGGCCGCACGAAGCTTGAACGCATTCTTCACAACGGCTCCGGCCACGCCAGACGATATCGACGGGCCCTATGCCTGGTTCCGCATGCTGGTGTGCCTGCTCTATGGCGCGGTGGGCGGCGCGGGGATGTGGGCGGTCGTGGTTGTGTTGCCGGCCATGCAGGCCGAATTCGCCATCGAGCGCGGAGCGGCGTCGCTGCCCTATACGCTGACAATGGTCGGCTTTGCCATCGGTAATGCGCTTCTCGGCCGGTTCCTCGACCGTTATGGCACCGCCTTTCCATTGGCGGTCGCCGCGATCATGCTAGGCAGCGGTTTCATCCTCGGCGGGCTTGCCCCGTCATTCTGGCTGATCACCGCGCTGCAGGGCGCGCTGATCGGAATCGGATCCGGGGCAGCCTTCGCGCCGCTTCTCGCCGACATCTCGCACTGGTTCGTACGCCGCCGCGGCATCGCGGTCGCCACCGTCGCCTGCGGCAACTATGTCGCCGGCACATTCTGGCCATTGATCATGCAGCCGTTGATGGCGGCCGGCGGATGGCGCTTTACCTACATCTCGATCGGAATCGCATGCATGGCGCTCATGCTGCCGCTGGCCATGCTGCTGCGCCGGCCTTCGCCGCGCGGCATGATCCCAACCCGTGAGGGAGGCAGGGCGACGTTCCAGCCGCAGACCACCGGGCTTTCGCCAAGCGCGCTGCAAGGTCTGCTCATCATCGCTGGCTTGGGCTGCTGCGTGGCGATGTCAATGCCGCAAGTGCATATCGTGGCCTATTGTGCAGACCTCGGCTACGGCGTCGCGCGCGGCGCGGAGATGCTTTCGCTCATGCTCGGCGCCGGTATCTTCTCGCGGTTGGCGTCCGGCATGCTCGCCGACCGGATCGGCGGTGTAAAAACATTGTTGATCGGCTCGGTCGGCCAAGGCCTAGCGCTGCTTTTCTACATTCCGTTTGACGGCCTTACCTCGCTGTACGTCGTGTCGCTGATCTTCGGATTGGCGCAAGGCGGCATCGTTCCGAGCTATGCCATTATCGTACGCGAATACCTGCCGGCGCAGGAGGCCGGACGGCGCGTCGGCACGGTGATCATGGCGACGATCGGCGGCATGGCGCTCGGCGGCTGGATGTCCGGCGAAATCTACGATCTGACAGGATCTTACGCCGCCGCTTTCGTAAATGGAATCGGCTGGAACGTCCTCAACCTGTCGGTGATGTCGTTCATCCTGTGGCGATCGCGGCCGCGCCTAGGCACACCCGCCGCAGCCTAGGACCCGCCTATTTCACAGCGGATATGAGCGTGTCCATAATCCGGTCCTGGGTTGCTTCGTCCAGGTAGGCGTGCATCGGCAGGCTGAGCACCTGGTCCGCCGCCCGGTCGGTTGCCGCAAGGCCCGCCGGATCGGACGGGAACTTGCTGTACGCCGTCTGGCGGTGCAACGGGATCGGATAATAGACCGCCGTAGGGATGCCTTCGGCCGATAGCGCAGCTTGCGCCACGGCACGCGCTTCGGGACCAGAAACGCGAACCGTATACTGGGCCCACACCGACTCGTAGCCATCGGGCACGACCGGAGTGACCACGTGGTTCTTCAGAAGATCGCTATAACGATTGGCGATACGGTTTCTGGCAACGATTTCATCGGCATAGATATCGAGCTTTACAGAAAGAATCGCGGCCTGGATGGAGTCGAGCCGGCTGTTCATGCCGATGCGAATGTTGTCGTATTTGTCCGCTCCTTTGCCGTGGATCCGGTAGGAATCAATCAACGCGGCCAGTTCGTCGTCGTGGGTGAAAATCGCACCACCATCACCATAGCAACCCAATGGTTTGGCCGGGAAGAAAGAGGTCGTCGCAATGTCTCCGAAGCTTCCGGTCATCGCCCCGTCGACCTTGCCGCCGAACCCCTGCGCCGTATCGCAGACAATACGCAATTTTTCCCCGGCGGCGACCGCGCTGATGGCAGCGAAATCGGCGGGGAGCCCGAACAGGTCGACCGGGATCACGACGGCCGGACGCAGGCCCCGGTCGCGCGCGGCCTTGATGCTGCGCTCCAGGCTCGATGGGTCCATGTTGTAGGTCTCGGGATCGATGTCGACGAAAAACGGAACCGCGCCCAGACACGGCACGACCTCCGCCGTCGCAGCGAAGGTAAAGGACGGCACGAACACCACGTCGCCGGGGCCCACCTCCAGCGCCATCAGCGCGAGCATGAGGGCGTCGGTGCCATTGGCGCAGCCGAGCGCGTGTTTCGCGCCGCAGAATGCCGCAACCTGTTTTTCGAAAGCCGCAACCTGCGGTCCCATAATGTAGGCATTGCTGTCGAGGACAGCGGCGACGGCCGCGTCGACCCGTCCGCGAATACGCGCCTGCTGTGCGCCCAAATCAATAAAAGGAATCGGCATTACGTGCCCCTGCCCTGTTGCAACCGCACCCCCGCGGTCGAAGCGCCAATCGCCTCGCGAGGCCTCATTAGCTGCAGACGAAATTCAATGGAAGCGCGACGACGACACAATTCATTTCCGCGTGAAAAATGAACGGTAAATCCCGGTCCATATTCGAAGGGCGCGATATTCTGATACGCTCAGGACCGGCCTACCGCCAGTTTTGCGACCGCTCCGGGCAATTCATCGAAATGGCCGATCAGAAAATCCGGCTGATATTCAACCACCGGCTTGTCCGAATAGCCGAAATCAACCGCAACGACAGGAACACCGGCTGCCTTGGCCGTTTCAACATCCGTTCCGCTGTCACCAACCATGACGGACGCCAGCGGATCACCACCGGCAAGGCGAATTGTCTTCAGCAAGTGATCGGGGTGCGGCTTCGAGACAGCAAACGTATCGGCGCCAGCCAGCGCGTCGAAATACCCGGCAAGGCCAAGTTCGTCGAGGAGTTTTCGACTTAGCGACTCCCGCTTATTCGTGCAGACGCCGAGCTTCGCGCCCTGGTCACGGAACTGGCCGAGCACGTTGACCACACCAGGAAACGGTTTGCTGTCGAACGAGATGTTGCGCTGGTAGAAGTCAATGAACCGGTCAAATAGGTTGTCGAGTTCCGCCTCATCCAGTTCCCGGCCGTGAATTCGGAAGGCGGTTGTCACCATACTCCGCGCACCAGAGCTGATCATGGGGCGGATCGCCGAACGGTTGGCAGGCGGCAAGCCAGCCTCCGCCAGAAGATGGTCGAGCGTGTTGAGGAGATCAGGCGCCGTGTCGACAAGCGTCCCGTCGAGATCGAATATAACCGTAAATCCCTGCATATGCCCCTTACCAGCCTCGTGCCATCCGGACTCAATCGAATGGACCATATGCGAGTGAATTCGAGAAGGGTATCCGGGCTCGCGGTACGGTCAGACCAGCGCGAGAGCACCTGAACTTGCCGCTATGAAGTGCGGATTGGCGAAATCGGCCTCGTCAGCCCGGTCGCGTTTGCCGTAGACAAGCGGCCGGAGATCGCGCGTTACACTGGTCCCGCCTGCCGCCCGCAGAATCGCATCGCCAGCAGCCGTGTCCCATTCCATGGTGCGGCCCAAACGCGGATAGAGATCGGCCTTGCCGGAGGCCAGGAGGCAGAATTTGAGCGAAGAACCGATCGACACGGTTTCTGCGCCGCGATAGCGCTCCAAGAACGCCACCGTCTCGGGTGTCCGGTGCGATTTGCTGGCAACAATAACCAGCGGCGTAGCCGGCTCGCGGCAGCTTATCGAAGTCCGCTCCAGCATGGGGCCATCCGCAGGTGCGAGTTGCATCCAGGCTTTGTCGCCGCACCCTCCATACAGTTCGCCGCGAGCCGGGACGTACACGATACCGGCGACCGGTTCACCGTTCTCGATTAGGGCGATGTTCACCGTGTAATCGGGACGGTCGTTGATGAACTCCCGCGTCCCGTCCAGCGGGTCGACGAGGATGAAGCGGCCGTTGAGATTTGCCGGACACCGACCTGCCGCGGCCTCCTCCTCGGCGACAACGGGGACATCCGGATAGTGCGAGCGGAGCCCTTCGAGGATGATGGATTCAGCGCGGCGGTCCGCCTCAGTGACCGGCGAGCAGTCGGGCTTCCAATCCGTCTCGACGCCAGCCGCCTTAACGGACAGGATTTCGCGACCGGCCTTGACGGCGAGCCCCGCAAAAAAGTCCATCATCGCGGCGGTGTCAGAACCGTTTCGCAGTTCGCCCGGCGCTAGCAATAGTTGCGCTCCTTCAGCCACGTAAAGATCATGTCGGCCATTTGTTGGGGTGTCTGGCCAGAGGTCCTGATATGAATATCCGCGCGTTCCGGCTCTTCATAGGGAGAATCGACCCCGGTAAAGTTCCTGATCTCGCCGCGTAGAGCCTTTGCGTACAACCCTTTCGGGTCGCGTTTGGCGCATTCCTCGAACGGCGTGTCAACAAATATTTCAACGAACTCGTTTTCGTCCAGCATCTCGCGCGCCATACGCCGTTCCGCCCGAAACGGCGAGATGAAAGACACCAGGACGATCAGTCCGGCATCGACCATGAGCTTGGTGACCTCGCCGACACGGCGGATGTTTTCGACCCGATCTTCCTCGGTAAATCCGAGGTCACGATTGAGTCCGTGGCGGACATTGTCACCGTCGAGGATGTAGGTATGCCGCCCTTCAGCGTAGAGGCGCTTTTCAAGCAGGTTGGCGATCGTCGATTTTCCAGAACCAGACAGCCCCGTAAACCAGAGCGCGGCAGGCTTTTGGTGTTTCGACTCGGCTCGCGCACGCTTTTCGACATCGAGCGCCTGCCAGTGGACGTTGGAGGCCCGCCAAAGCGGATGTGTGATCATGCCGGCGCCGACGGTGGCATTGGTCAGCCGGTCAATAAGTACGAATGCGCCGGTCACGCGATTGTCGGAATAAGCATCAAACGCAATCGGCGCCTGGGTCGAAAGATTGACCACGCCAACTTCGTTCAGGTCGAGGTGTTTGGCTGCTTCGCGCGCGAACGTGTTGACGTCTGTACGGTATTTGAGCGCAGTCACCGTCGCCGGTGTCTGGTCGGTCTCCGTGCGTAGGATATATGATCGTCCCGGCAGAAGAGCGTGGTCGTCGAACCAAACGAGATTGGCCTCGAACTGGTCCGCGACGTTAGGCCGGTTGTCAGGCGCCACCAGCATGTCGCCGCGCGAGATATCGATCTCGTCGGCGAGCAGTATCGTAACGGACTGTCCCGCGGACGCTTCTTCGAGCTCGCCGTCACTGGTGACGATCCTGTCAACGGCAGCGGTCTTTCCCGACTTCGCAACGACGATCGCGTCGCCGACCGTAACCGTTCCCGAGGCGACCGTGCCGCAATAGCCCCTGAAATCAAGGTTTGGCCGGTTGACATACTGGACCGGGAACCGCAGCGGCGCCCTGTCGAGGTCTTCACCGACCGGGATGGTTTCGAGATGTGCGATGATCGTCGGCCCTTCATACCAGGGTGTGCTGGCCGAACGCGTGATAACGTTGTCACCGTGGCGCGCCGATATCGGAATTGCGACTATGGTCTCAAAGCCGAGGTCGCGGGCGAATGCATTGTAGTCGGCGGTTATCTGTTCGAACACCTCGCGATCGAAGCCGACCAGATCAAACTTGTTGACCGCAAGAACCACATGGCGAATGCCGAGCAACGAGGCAATGAATGTGTGGCGGCGGGTTTGCTGCAGCACACCCTTGCGGGCATCGACCAGCACAACCGCGAGGTCGGCAGTAGATGCGCCAGTCGCCATGTTACGCGTATATTGCTCGTGTCCTGGCGTATCGGCGACGATGAACTTGCGCACAGGCGTCGAAAAGAAACGGTACGCAACATCGATCGTGATGCCCTGTTCGCGCTCTGCTTCCAGGCCGTCGACCAGAAGGGCCAAGTCGATATCCTGGCCGGTCGTACCGTGGCGACGTGAATCGCGTTCCAGCGCGGCCAGCTGATCCTCGAAAATCAGCTTGGTGTCATAAAGAAGGCGCCCGATCAACGTTGACTTGCCATCGTCCACCGAGCCGCAGGTCAGAAACCTCAGCAGAGACTTGTTTTCCTGGCCGGACAGAAAATCGCGGATTCCGCTTTCGAGCTCTTTTTCCAATCCCGCATCACCTTGTTGCACGATGGCGTCCATCAGAAATACCCCTCGCGCTTCTTTTTTTCCATCGAACCGGATTCATCGTGGTCTATCATGCGTCCTTGGCGCTCCGAGGTACGGGCAACCAGCATTTCTGCGACGATGGCTTCAAGCGCGTCTGCTTCCGATTCGGTTGCGGCCGTCAGCGGGTAGCATCCAAGCGTGCGGAACCGGACCATTCTCCCTTCCGCTTTTTCGCCGGCGCGCAGTTCCATTCGATCATCGTCCCGCATGATCAGCATTCCATCGCGCTCGACGACCGGCCTCGTTTTCGCAAAATAAAGCGGCACGATTGGAATATTTTCCTGCAGAATGTATTGCCATATGTCGAGTTCGGTCCAGTTCGACAGCGGGAAGACACGAATGGACTCGCTCGGAGATATTCGCGTGTTGTAGATCTTCCACATTTCGGGACGCTGGCTTTTCGGATCCCATGCGTGACCTGCTGTCCTGAACGAAAAGACGCGCTCCTTGGCTCGCGATTTTTCCTCGTCCCGTCGTGCGCCACCGAAAGCCGCATCGAAACCATATTTATCGAGCGCCTGGCGCAGCGCTACGGTCTTCATCACATGGGTGTGCGTGCTCGATCCATGGGTGAACGGCCCGACCCCTTCGCGCATCCCCTCTTCGTTCTTGTGCACGATCAGGTCGAAACCAAGATCGGCCGCCATCTTGTCGCGGAACTCGATCATCTCGCGGAATTTCCAATTGGAATCGATGTGCAGGAACGGAAATGGCGGTTTAGCCGGATAAAACGCCTTCATCGCCAAATGCAGCATGACAGAAGAGTCTTTGCCGATCGAATAAAGCATGACCGGCCGGGTAAAAGTCGCAGCTACCTCCCGCAGGATATGGATCGCCTCTGCTTCGAGGCGTTGGAGATGTGTCGTCGGTCGTGTCATGGTCCGGTCCCAAGAGTTCGATCATCGCTTCGCGATCTCGTCGGCTAAGTCGCATTGGCACGGTAGCGCGACAAGGAAATTTATTCTTCGCTCGACCACGAAGATGACAATTTGATCCATTGGAACCGGATGTCATTCTGTTGTCCGGCATTCGCGAGAGGGGTTCGCCGGATTGTCATTACCGCGACGTGGTGCTTATAAATCCGGAGGCGCATCGGCACTGCCGTAAGGTGGATATCTGCTGACCGCAGTAGAGTTCAGAATAAAACAAACGGATACATTGTATTGAAGTTTCCCAGCAGAGACACCCAAAACCGGTGGTTCACCATGGCTGTCGCCGGTTTAGGTGGCGTCGGCGGGAGCGCAGTCTCATTTCTCGTTTCGGGCGCCGGTATCGTCGACCTGATTGAGTTGATCCGGCGCGAGTACAAACTCGCGAACGCACGCGATGTCAGAGCCATCGCAATAGCGTTTGCCGCCTTTGTTGCAGGCGAATTTGTCCTCGCTGCAATTCATTTTGACAACGGTCGCAATCTGGCCTTTGCCGCCACGCGCCTTCCGTTCCTGTTTTTCTTGCCAATCTACTCGCGCCTGATTCTTTCCAAGCGCGATACAATTATGAGTGCGCTTGAGCGGGGAAGTGCGGTTGGCGCGGCCGGAGCGTTCGTTTTCAGTGTGATTCAGCTGATCCTTGGCGCGCTACAACCGCATCAATTTCCCCTGAGGGCCGAAGGCGGCGCCGGCAATGCCGGTCCATTCGCTGTTGTTACGTTGATCATGTTCGCATTCTGTGTTTCCGGTTTTCTGCGCTTAAAGGGTGATATACGGGCGCGCTGGGGGATGGCGGCGGGCATGCTGTTTGCAGCAAGTTGCGTCCTGATGTCGGGGATGCGGACCATGTGGCCCGGGCTGTTGGTAGCCCCGGTTATAATATTGTGGTTATCAGCCCCACCCCAAAACCGCCGCCGGATATTCTGGCGATATTTCGCTGCTGTTTCGATTATTGCCGTGCTGGGTTTCTCTGCAATTTTTGTGTTTGCACCGGACCGGCTTCTGTCGTTCCAAAGCGATCTTCTGGCCGTTTTCCAAGAAGGTAACTTCAACAACTCGCTTGGACAAAGACTCATCATGTGGTCTTACGGGACAAGTCTGTTTTTAGACTCTCCGGTTTTCGGCCATGGGCACGCACAGATGCAGGCGGACCTGCCATTGTATGCCCAGTTGCATTTTGGTTTCACCTTCGGATACTCACATCTTCACAACGTGGTGATTGATGCGCTGGCGCGCGGCGGATTGGTGGGTCTCGTACTGATTACGGCCGTTCTCGTTGTGCCGGTGGTGCGAGCTGCGCGTTTTAGTTCCGACCCGATCGGCCAGATCGGGTTTGCCCTGATGACCGCAATATTACTGATTTACGTGAATTCGGGCCTACTCAACATCATGTTCGGCAATGATATACTGGATACACTTTTTGTGTTCATGATCACGGTGACGTCGTATCTGGTGTTCGGTGAAGCCGAGAACGAACCCGTCGGCGAACCTGCAATACTTGCAAAGAAATTAAGCTAACTAAGTGAGAACGCCATTTTGGCGCCGTCAGAATAGCCTGGCTTGATCACCGGCATCATCGCGGACACGGATCAGCCGGACCCGCGGCTGTTATTGACCCGGCCGTCCGAGGAGGATTTCCCGGCCATAGAGAGTTACGGGGTGTTCCGGATAAAAAATCGAAGTTCGGGAACCAGCGTTTCCAGGCCGCATTAATGTCCCTCTAATTCTGTAGAGTTCAGCGCGAAACGCACGGTGAAAATTTGAGGCAATTTGGCTGGGGCGGCTGGATTCGAACCAGCGCATGGCGGTACCAAAAACCGCTGCCTTACCACTTGGCTACGCCCCATGACCGGACTGAACCGCGTTCCGCTCGGCGGCAGGAGCTATATCTACTCGACCTGCGCAATGCAAGGCAGGTTGACGTGCATTTGCCGCGCCAGAAGCCGTTCCCTATACATTGTATTCTTGGGTGCCTCACTTGCTCACTTGCTCCCAACCAACTGTTCCAGACGCTGAAGCATCCGATCGGCCTGTGCATTGCGATCGAACTGAGGTGCGGCACGCAATCCGGCTTCTGACAGCTGTTTTCGATAATGCCCGTCCTTCGCAAGTTTTTCGATAGCCGCAACAAGTGCATCAACGGATCCCGGCTCGACGAACACCGCGCTTCCCAACGGCTCCAGCAGGTTTTCGAGTTCGCCTTTCACGTTGGTTATGATGGGCGTTCCGGTCGCCATCGCCTCGAAAACCTTGGACGGGATTACGGTCCGAAAAAGAGGTGTGTCGCGAAGGAGTACGACGGTCATGTCGCTAGCCCGCCAGTGTTCGATGATGACTTCGTGGCCCACGCGTTCGACGAACTGAACATTCCTCAGGTTCAACTCGCCAGCCCTATTTCGCAGTTTTTCCGCTTCCGCTCCCGTCCCGATGATCACAATTGCAACCTGCGGAACACGTCGTTCCAAAATACTGGCTGCCTCCAGAAGGAGTTCCAGCCCATGTGCCATTCCGAGCGTTCCGATGTAGGAGACGATCACCTTGCCTTCGTGGCCGTGCAGTTTCCTGATCTTGGCACCATCGCCCGGCGAGAACCTCGACACATCGGCGCCATTGCGGATGACTGAGAGCTTCTCAGTATCGACACCACAGGCGGCAATGTGGCTCTTAAAGGCATGGGTCACGCTTATAATCGCGTCGGCCCGGCGATAGAGAAAGCGCTCCAGAAACCGAATTGGGGCAAGAAGCGCCTTGTTCCGCATGGCACCTACCGCGATAATCGAATCGGGCCACAAATCGCGCAGTTCGAGTATAAAGGGCCGGCGACGGACAAACGAGACGGCCCAGCCGGCAACAGCAGCAAAGAAGTTTGGTGAAGTCGCAATGACCACATCTGGCCGAGGGATAAAAAAACCCGCGATCGAGGCCGAGAACATATAGCTCACAAAATCGACGATGCGCCTGACGGTACCGGAATTCGGGAAAATCAGGGTGGGCACCCTGACTACGGTCACTCCGTCGATATCCGACTTATCGTACAGCTTCTGCGCATATCCGTCATAAACTTTTCCCTCAGGGAAGTTTGGAAAACTGGTAATGACCACGACATGGTGCCCCAAGCTTGCCCAACGCCGAGCGTGCGCCGAAGTGCGGACAGCACCGGGGTTCGTCTCCGGTGGGTAGTTGTCCGAGAAAATGACAATTCGCATTAGCAGATAAAATCCGTCATAACATCCAGGTTCTTCACATCAGTCGCGCGCCATACCAGAACCGGGCGTTCAATCCGGACTCCAAATTCGGGAGCGTACCAACCGCTTTCGATTAGTGGATACACCGGTCCGGTCAGTTCTATGCGCACCTTGCGACCGGTCTCGGTTTCCAGATCCCACCCTCCGTCCCGGACGTTGACTGAGCGAACAGTCGGGATGAGCGGGAGGCGCCCGATCACCTCATGTGGCGCGGTTGCGGAATAGCGGTCGCGGATGCTCACTTGCTTGTCCGTGACCGTGATCCACCGTTCGTGTACCGGCTTACCGGTTAAATGGCGATACCCATCATGCGAAGCGCGCGCCTCTGTGCGATCAGGTGATATCGAGACCATCACGTCATGAACATGTGCGCGTCGGCCAACACGGAAACTGGCCCAAATTTCTGACGAGTTTTCGTCATCGACCGTTACGGTCGCGTGACTCGCGGTTCCCCGCTCCCGTTCCCTCAATGAACCGGCCGCGTAGACCGAAGTTCCCCCGTTAGTAAAAAGACGGCGGCCATCAAAAGATACCTCGACAGACAATGTATCAGCGTGTGCATGGCCCGGTAGGTAGGCCGGACCGACCTCGGCCATATCCATGAACACCACCCACGGTCCCACTTCGAAACGTCCGTAGCCGCACGCTGACAAATGGCGCGACCCTATCGCGT
>JBNLDE010000076.1:0-1823 GCA_050304175.1 Zhengella sp.
ACGTCTAGACCAAAATCGTTTCAGACTGAATCAGTCTGAAAAAGAATTTTGGTCCAGATTCACATGATTGAGCAAAATCCTAGGATCAGATTGTTTCAATCTGATCCGGTTTTGCTCTGGTCCTTCGGCAGCCGAACGCGCCCGTTCCCGATCAGCCAATCGACACTTTCCTGCACAGCCTCGATGCTGGAATATCGTGGCGCGTAGCCCAGCAACTGCCGCGCCTTTTCGATCGAGTGGCTCGGGCTGCGCGAGATATGCTCCCAGGTGGCGCGAGCATCTTCTTCATTCTGTCCCGCGGCCCAGTCCTCATAAGGGCTGAAGCGGAGGTTTGGCGGATGGCCGAACCAGTCATACATCGCCTCGGCATATCCGCGCAGCGTCACCGCTGCCGGCGAGACGGCGTTGAACGCCTCTCCGACCGAAAGGTTCCGCCGCTCCAGCGCCTTCAGCATGACCTGGGCGACGTCACTGGCATGGACGTGATGCACCGTCTCGAGCCCGAAATTCGGCAGGCAGAGTTCGTCACCCGCTGCAATGGTTTCGAAGACCTTGTCGTTGAAATGACCCGCCGGGTTCAGCGGGCTCCAGCCCGGACCGACGATGTGGCCGGGCCTGACCACCGTCGCGGGGAAGCCGTGGCGGCGGGCGCGATCCAGGAGGTAGTCCTCGATCGCGCTTTTCTGCGTGCCGTAGTCGCCGAAGGGCGCGCGAGGGTCGCTCTCGCGTGTCGGCACCGCGAGGCTGTGTCCGTGCACCCAGATCGTGCCCGTATGCAGAAAATGCGCGATCCTGCCGTCCAGCGCGCCGACGATCTGCTCGGCGCTTTCGAGGGTAAAGCAGATCATGTCGATGACGATATCCGGCGACAGCGCGGCGATCCGTTCGCCGAACCGGCCGGACGCCTCTTCCGCTTCGCGGTCGATCCGGACGTTCTCGACCGAGCGCCAGGCCCGGTGGTCGCGGTAGGGCCGGCTCCGGCCCCGGGTGACGTTCACGACCTCATGGCCAGCCTCGACCAGCGACGGCAGCAGGTAGCCGCCGACATGTCCGCTTCCGCCGATAACAACAATGCGCGCCATGTTTCCTCCTTGTCAGACCGGATCGCCCTGCCCGGCCGGTTCATCCATCCTGCCGATACGCCGCCGCCGTCAGCCGGTTCTTTTCCAGCATCGCCGCCATGACGTCCCGCGCTCGTTCCGGATCGCGGGCACGGATGGCGTCTGCGACCTCGATATGGTGCTCGCGGCTGACATCCTCGCCGGCTTTCGCGAGCTGTCCGTATTCGTAGGAGGTCCGCAGCATCGACAGGATGATCGGCTTCATCTGCGCCATCACCCCGTTGCCGGTCGCTTCGAGCAGGGTCAGGTGGAACATGCAGTCGGCGGTGAACATCGCCTGCAGATCGTGCTCGTCCGGGCGGATGGCATGGGCGGTCTCGACAAGTACGGCGACCTGCGCCTGGGTGGCGCGCTCGGCCGCCAGCGCCGCCGCCGCCGGTTCAAGGATGGTGCGCAGTTCGGTGGTCTCGACGAACATGCGACGGATGCGGGGATGCCGCGCGTCGTGCCAGCCGACGACATCGGCATCGAGCAGGTTCCATTCTTCGACCGGCCTTACGCGGGTGCCGTAGCGGCGCGCGGTCCGCACCATCCCCTTGCCCGACAGGACCTTGATCGCATCGCGCACAGTCGCGCGGCTGACCCCGAGCGATTCGGCCAGTTCCGGTTCGGTCGGCATGATCTCTTCGGGCGCATAGGTGTCGTTGGCGATGCGCCGCCCCAGCGCATCCACCGCCTGTTTCGCGGCGCCCGTCGGCAGCG
>JBNLDE010000077.1:0-5886 GCA_050304175.1 Zhengella sp.
GGCGTGCCCCGGGCAGTCGACGTGCGCGTAGTGACGCGCTTCCGTCTCATACTCCACGTGCGCCGTCGAAATGGTGATGCCACGCGCCTTCTCCTCCGGCGCCGCATCAATCTGGTCATACGCCTTGAACTCGCCGAAAAACTTCGTGATCGCAGCCGTCAGCGTCGTCTTGCCATGGTCAACGTGACCAATCGTGCCGATGTTCACATGCGGTTTCGTGCGCTCAAATTTACCTTTTGCCATGTGAGATCTCCATTCCTTGTGCCGTCATCCGGCTGAATTGTTCGTGTGCCGCGCGGGCCGTTTCCGGATTACGCGTATTTCTTCTGGATTTCCTGGGCGACAGCCGCAGGCACCGGTTCATAGTGATCGAACTGCATCGTGTACTGGGCGCGGCCCTGGCTCATTGAACGCAGGTTGTCGACATATTTGAACATGTTGGCCAGCGGCACGAAGGCGTTGACCACCGTCGCGATCCCGCGCGCTTCCGTGCCCTGGATCTGGCCGCGGCGGGCGTTCAGATCGCCGATCACGTCGCCGACATAGTCTTCCGGCGTCACGACCTCGACCTTCATGATCGGCTCGAGCAGCTGGGCGCCGGCCTTCTGAGCCCCTTCGCGGAAGGCCGCACGCGCGGCAATCTCGAAGGCGAGGACCGAGGAGTCGACGTCATGGTAGGCACCATCCATCAGCGTCGCCTTGACGCCGAGCATCGGGAAGCCCGCCACCGGACCGGACGACAGCACGCTCTCGATACCCTTCTGGACACCGGGAATGTATTCCTTCGGAACGTTGCCGCCGACGACCTTGGACTCGAACTTGAACTCTTCGCCCTCATCGTTGGGTTCGAAGACGATCTTGACGCGAGCGAACTGACCCGAGCCGCCCGACTGCTTCTTGTGGGTGTAGTCGATTTCGGCAGCGCGCGTGATCGTCTCGCGGTAAGCCACCTGCGGCGCACCGACATTGGCTTCAACCTTGAACTCGCGACGCATGCGATCGACGAGAATGTCAAGATGAAGCTCGCCCATGCCGGCAATGATGGTCTGGCCGGATTCTTCGTCGGTCTTGACGCGGAAAGACGGATCTTCCGCAGCCAGGCGATTGAGCGCCAGGCCCATCTTTTCCTGGTCGCCCTTGGTCTTCGGCTCGATCGCGATCTGGATAACCGGATCGGGGAATTCCATACGCTCCAGGATTACCGGCTTGAGCGGATCACACAGCGTGTCGCCGGTGGTAGTTTCTTTCAGACCGGCCAGCGCGACGATGTCGCCCGCGTAAGCCACATCGATGTCTTCGCGGCTATTGGAATGCATCTGCAGCATGCGGCCGATGCGCTCGCGCTTTTCCTTGACGGTGTTGAGCAGCGATGAACCCTTTTCCAGCTTGCCGGAATAGATGCGCGCAAAGGTGAGCGAGCCGACGAACGGGTCGTTCATGATCTTGAAAGCCAGCATCGAAAGCGGCTCTTCGTCCGACGACTTGCGCGAAGTTTCGCCTTCAGTCTTCGGATCGATACCCTTGATTGCTGGCACATCGACCGGGCTCGGCAGATAATCGACCACGGCATCGAGAAGCGGCTGAACGCCCTTGTTCTTGAAGGCGGAACCGCAGAACATCGGGAAGAACTGGACGGCGATCGTGCCCTTGCGGATCAGCTCGCGCAGTTCGTCATTGGAGGGCATCTCACCTTCAAGGTAACGCTCCATCGCCGCTTCGTCGGCCTCCACGGCCGTCTCGATCAGCATCTCGCGATATTCTTCGGCCTTGTCCTTGAGATCGGCGGGGATTTCGACGACATCCCAGGCAGCACCCAGCGTCTCTTCCTTCCACACGATCGCATTCATCTCGATGAGATCGACAACGCCAACGAAATCGCTTTCAGCGCCGATCGGCAACTGCACCACGGCCGGGATCGCACCCAGGCGGCTCTTGACCATCTCGACCGAGCGATAAAAATCAGCGCCGATCTTGTCCATCTTGTTGCAGAAGATCATCCGCGGAACATGATACTTGTCGGCCTGGCGCCACACGGCCTCGGTCTGCGGCTCGACTCCGGCATTGGCATCGAGCAGCGCAATCGCGCCGTCGAGCACGCGAAGGGAACGCTCCACCTCAATGGTGAAGTCGACGTGCCCGGGGGTGTCGATGATGTTGAAGCGGCGCTTCTTGCCATCGCGACCTTCCCAGAAGGTCGTGGTCGCAGCCGACGTGATGGTGATACCGCGCTCCTGCTCCTGCTCCATCCAGTCCATTGTCGCGGCGCCGTCATGGACTTCGCCAATCTTGTGCGACTTGCCGGTGTAGTACAGGACGCGCTCGGTCGTTGTGGTCTTGCCGGCGTCAATATGCGCCATGATACCGAAATTGCGGTAGTCTTCGATCTTGTAATCGCGGGCCATGGGAGGGTGCCTTCTTGAACAGGGTCTCGAGCGTTACCAGCGGTAGTGCGCGAACGCGCGGTTGGCTTCTGCCATGCGGTGCGTGTCTTCGCGCTTCTTGACCGCCGAACCGCGGCTGTTGGCCGCGTCAAGCAGCTCGCCGGAAAGCCGGTCGACCATGGTGGTTTCGTTGCGGGCACGGGCGGCATTGATCAGCCAGCGAATCGCCAGCGCCTGTCGGCGCTCGGGGCGGACATCGACGGGAACCTGATAGGTTGCGCCACCGACGCGCCGCGAACGCACTTCGACGTGCGGCGCGACATTGTCGAGCGCCTGATGAAACAGGCCCAGCGGATCCTGCTTGGTCTTGGCTTCGACCTGATCGAGCGCACCATAGACGATCCGCTCGGCAGCGGACTTCTTGCCGTCGAGCATGACAGCATTCATGAACTTGGTGACGACCAGATCGGAAAACTTCGGATCCGGGTTGATTTCGCGCTTTTCTGCACGGTGGCGTCGGGACATGTTCTTCGTCTCTCATCAAGCCGGCCCGTACGCAAAAAGCGCCGAAGCCGGATAACCGTTACTTCGGACGCTTGGCGCCGTATTTGGAGCGGCGCTGCTTGCGGTCTTTCACGCCCTGGGTGTCCAGAACGCCGCGAATGATGTGATAGCGCACACCGGGAAGGTCCTTCACGCGACCGCCGCGGATCATGACCACGGAGTGCTCCTGAAGATTGTGACCTTCGCCGGGGATGTAGCCGATCACCTCGAAACCATTGGTCAGGCGGATCTTGGCGACCTTGCGCAATGCCGAGTTCGGCTTTTTCGGCGTCGTCGTGTAGACGCGCGTGCATACGCCCCGCTTTTGCGGGTTGGCCTGCATGGCCGGAACCTTGTTGCGCTTCACCGGCGCAATGCGCGGTTTGCGGATCAGCTGGTTGACGGTAGGCATTTCACCTTCCTCTTGACTATCAATTCCGTGTCTCGCCCGGTCCAGGGCTCATTCGAGGCGTCATTTCATGCGCGAAACGGGCAATAAACCACCGTTCGGCGGTCCTGCCCGAAAACAACGCAGAGGAAGCGTTGCCGCTTCATGCCACAGAAATGTGCGTCGCTCGTAGAACGAACCCTGTTTGAGGCGAAACTCCAAGGCGCGTCGCCCTGAAAAACCAACCTCACATCGGCTCAGATGGCGCGGTATTACCCCTACGCCCGATAGCCGTCAAGCCTTTATGCGAATTTATCTATCGCCGCCCTGCGCGCACCCGATCGACGACATAATGTTACGCGGCAAGGTGCCTGCGCGACATTTTTTCTTCGGCGCGGCGTTGTACCCGTCCGGCAAGTCGTGGCAAACGGGTTCAGGTATCGCCCCTGCCCCAGAATCACGGGACATTTATTGCCATGAAAGACAATGACCTCGACCAGCCCGTAACGATCATTATCGGGCGCGTATGGCGCACCAAGGACGAGCCGGCGCTCGGTGTTCACGTGTTGCTGACCGCGCCCGACGATGACAGTGCGGTTCGGCGCGCGCTCGATGCGCTCGCGGGCGAAGGGTATGCGGAGGCGGAGTTCGACCAGATCGGCGAACTGGAGGGGGAGCCGGACGAGGAGCCACATTTGTCGGCCTGGCAGGGCGCGCTCGAAGGCGAGGTTTCGGTCATTACTTTCGAAACCGGCGACTGAACCCAAAAAACCGGGCGTCTTGCTGGCTCTACCGGCGAACGCTGCACCCGAAAAGAAAATGGGCCGCCCGGCGGGGCATTGCCCAGGCGACCCAAGTCTTGCGGCGGTGGGAGGTCAATGACCCGATCGACTTGCCGCACGGTCATATTCACATTTCGGCGTGAAACAGGTCTGTGAAGCATTTCACATTGACCCGAAAAATTGCCGACCGGTCCTGCGGTAGCCCTGGCGCGGGCGAAGGCGGTGTTGGCACTTCCGCCACGGCTGATTTCGTGCACGCATACGATAAAAAAAGCCCCCGGCGAAAACCGGGGGCTTTGATTGGCGTGCCGTGGCCGCGAGAAATACGCGGCCAGGCCTTTGCTGACGAACGGAGGCCCGCTTTCTATTCGGCGGCACCCGACATGTCGGTCAGCATTTCGGTCGCTTCCTCGGCGCCTGTCGTCTTGCGGCGTTCCTCGATGATGAGGTCGTCGCGCGACGTGGCAATGCGCCGGATCTGGTTCATTGCACGACCGGTGCCCGCCGGGACGAGGCGGCCAACAATGACGTTCTCCTTAAGGCCCTGCAGCGAGTCGGCCTTGCCGGCAACCGCCGCCTCGGTGAGCACGCGCGTGGTCTCCTGGAAGGAGGCCGCGGAAATGAAGGACGGCGTCTGCAGCGAGGCCTTGGTGATGCCAAGCAGGACAGGTTGTCCCTTTGCGGGCTGCTTGCCTTCTTCGGCCAGGCGTTCGTTGATCTCGTCGAACTCGATGACGTCGACATGATCGCCCGGAATGTAGACCGAATCCCCCTGCTCCGTGATCTCGACCTTCTGCAGCATCTGGCGAACGATCACCTCGATGTGCTTGTCGTTGATGAGCACGCCCTGCAACCGGTAGACTTCCTGGATCTCGTTGACGAGGTAAGAAGCCAGAGCCTCAACGCCTCTGATCGCCAGGATGTCATGTGGCGCCGGGTTGCCGTCGAGAATGTAGTCGCCCTTTTCGATGGCGTCGCCGTCCTGGAGATGGAACGGCTTGCCCTTCGGGATGAGATACTCAGTGGCCTCGACGCCCTCTTCGTGCGGCTCGATGATGATACGGCGCTTGTTCTTGTAGTCGCGCCCGAACCGGATCGTACCGCTGATCTCGGCAATAACGGCATGGTCTTTCGGCCGCCGTGCCTCGAACAGTTCGGCCACCCGCGGCAGACCGCCGGTGATGTCCTTGGTCTTGGCGCTTTCCATCGGAATACGTGCCAGCACGTCACCCGGCTTGACCTGCGCGCCGGGTTCGACCGAAAGCACGGTCTGCACCGACAGAAGATAGCGCGCTTCGCCGCCACGAGCCAATTTGGCCGGCTTGCCGTCCTTGCCCTCGATAACCATTGCGGGCTTCAGGTCGCTGCCGCGCGGTGTCGAACGCCAGTCGATAACCTCGCGCTTCGTGATGCCGGTCGACTCTTCCGTCGCTTCCTGCATCGACATGCCGTCGACGAGATCCTCGAACGCCACCTTGCCGGCCACCTCGGTGAGCACCGGGCGAGTGTACGGATCCCATTCGGCAATACGCTGGCCGCGCTTCACCTTGTCGCCGTCATCAACGAAGATGCGCGAACCGTAGGTAATGCGGTGCGATGCGCGTTCCTTGCCGGCCTCGTCCTTGATCACGACCGCCATGTTGCGGCCCATGACGACAAGATTGCCTTCCGAGTTGCGCACCACGTTGCGGTTCTTGATCTCGACCGTGCCTTCGTACGATGCCTCGACATAGGAGGAATCGACAACCTGCGCCGTGCCGCCCATGTGGAAGGTGCGCATGGTGAGCTGGGT
>JBNLDE010000078.1:0-2150 GCA_050304175.1 Zhengella sp.
GGCAAAACGCTGGAGCGCGACGCCGTCATCGCGGTCGAATGCGACATCTGGATACCGGCCGCCCGGCCGGACGTGATTCACGAGGGCAATGTGGCTCAAATGAAGACCCGTCTCATCGTACAGGGCGCGAATATACCCGTCACCGAAGGCGCGGAAAAATTTTTGCACGAACACGGCGTGTTGTGCGTGCCGGATTTCATCGCCAATGCCGGCGGCGTTATCTGCGCGGCGATGGAATATAAGGGCGCGACAGAGCAGGCGGCGATGGCCGTGATCGCCGAAAAGGTTGCCGGCAATACCCGTACCGTACTGGCGATTGCCGACGGCACCGGCATCCGGCCGCGCGAGGCGGCGGTGCGGATGGCGACGGAGCGGGTCAAAAAAGCGATGACGATGCGGCGTTGGTCGTTGTTCTCCACCGCCCCCCATTTCTTATGAAAAGCGGACGACGGAAATGATTTCGATACGTTTCCACGGCCGCGGCGGACAGGGCATGAAAACGGCCGGCCACATGCTCGGCAACGCCTTTTTCCTGGCCGGCTACGAAGTTCAGGATGCGCCGCGCTACGGTGCCGAACGTCGCGGCGCGCCGATGACGGCTTACGTTCGCGCCGACCGCCGTCCCATTTTCGAGCGCGGCGTGGTCCGCCGTCCCGGACTCGTCGTCGTAGCCGACGACAGCCTGGTACCGGTTGCCGCGGCCGGCGTCATGGAGGGTATTGCCGAGGATACGGTTTTATTGTTGGTCAGCTCAGCCTGCGCCGGAGCGGCGGCCGCGCTTTGCGGCGGTATCGACGCGGGGCAACTCGAGGCGGCGGTCAGGCAGGAAATGGAAAAACGGCCGGCCGGGGTGGCCGCGCGGAATGTCGCTGTAGCATTGGCCACCTTCGAACGCTTCGGGCGGGACCGCGGCATCGTAGATGAAGAAAAGCCGCAGGCTGCGGACGACTATACCTCTCCCGACTGGATCGATTTGCCGCTGGAAACCGCCGAACTGTCGGCGCCGGTGATTCATGCGCGGCAAACCAGCGTCATGGTTCGTACCGGGCTGTGGTGCACGCGCCGCCCGGTCATCGACCCTCAGCGCTGCAACCGCTGCTGGTGGATTTGCAGCAGCAGCTGTCCCGACGGGGTGATCAACATTGTCGACAACCGGCCGGTGATCGATTACGAACATTGCAAGGGTTGCATGATCTGCGTCGCACAATGCCCGGCGCACGCCATCGCTTCGGTACCGGAAACGCGGGCGCAGCAGGAGGAGAAAACATGCAACGCCAATTGATGACCGGCAATGCCGCTGCCGCCTGGGGAGCTCGGCTGGTCGATGTCGATTATGTGCCGGCGTTTCCGATCACGCCGCAGACCGAAATCATCGAAACGCTGGCCGCCTGGTTCGACGACGGCACGCTCAAAGGGCGCATGACCGTGCTGGAATCGGAACATTCGATGGTAGCCGCAGCCGGAGCGGCCGCCGCGACCGGCGTTCGCGTGTTTACCGCCACGTCCAGCCAGGGACTGTTGCATGCGATGGAAATGATCTATACCGTCGCCGGCTGGCGCGCACCGTTCGTGCTGGTCAACGTTTCGCGCGGCTTGAGCGCCCCGATCACGTTGGAACCCGATCATAACGACGTATTGGCGGCGCGCGACAGCGGCTTTCTGCAACTCCATTGCAGCACCTGCCAGGAAGTGGTGGACAGCATTTTGATTGCCTACCGGCTGGCGGAGCATACCGAGGTCAGATTGCCGATTATCGTCAACCAGGACGGCTTTTACCTGTCCTTCACGCGCGAGCCGGTGCAACTGCCCGACGCCGAAGCCGCCCGCGACTTTGTCGGCGCATACGACTCCGGCGCGCTCGGTTTCCGCGCCGGTATGCCGGAAAGCCAGGCGGTCGCGGTGCTTGGCGGATCGCCGTATTCCTATTTCCGCTACGAGTGCCACTTGGCCATGCAGCAGGCGCTGACCGTTTACGACGAGATCGCGGCTGAGTTCGAACTGCGCTTCGGACGTTTCCACGGTCTTGCAGAAACCTTTCTTACCGACGACGCCGATTATCTGTTTGTCATGATGGGCTGTTTTGCCACCAAGGCGAAACAAGCGGTGCTAAAGCTGCGCGAGGCGGGGTTTAAGATTGGTCTGCTGCGGCC
>JBNLDE010000079.1:0-25148 GCA_050304175.1 Zhengella sp.
GAACGCGGTAATCAGCAGCGCCACGGAGAAAGCGACGCCCAGCGTGGTGAGGAATGACCGCACCGGGCGATGAATGAGGTGGCGAAGCGCCATGACCGGGATCTGAGTGAAGATGCGCGACATCAGCCCGCGGTGGGAAAAGACACTACGGTATCGCGCCGGCGCCGGCGGCCGCATCGCCACGGCCGGTGGAAGCTGCACCACCGACCAGATCGCCTTGGCCGCGCCGCCAAGAGCCGCGGCGACCGAAACCCCGGCCGCGATAAGGTAGAGATCCGGGCTCTGCCGGAAGATCAGGAACGGAAACGAGAAGAACTCCGCGTAGAGCCGGGTCAACCCGCGTCCGAAATAACTGCCAGCGATGCCCCCCATTGCCAGGCCGAGGAGGGCGATCACGATGACCAGCTTCGCGTAGTGCCAGGCGACGGCAAGGGAGCTGTAGCCGTTGGCTTTCAGCAGGCCGATCTGTTCGCGCTCCAACGAAATCAGGCGCGACAGGATCATGTTCACCAGGAAGGCCGAAACAAAGAGGAACACGGGCGGAATGATCCGCGCCATTGCGTTGAGCTGGGTCAGCTCGGCATCGATAAAGGCGTTGGAGGTCTGTTCCACGCGCGTATAGGCGCCACGGCCGCCATAGGGTTTGAGCAACCGGTCAAGCCGGGCGATCACATCATCCTGCGAGGCGCCACGCTGCAGACGGATCGCCAGGTCGTTGAAGGCCCCGTTCATATCGAGAAGGCCGGCCAGCACCTCTTCGGGCATGAAAAATACCGCGAAGCGCTTGTCGTCGGGCACCATGTCGCCGGGGCCGATCGCGTAGATGAACTCCGGCGAGAGTACGATGGCCGTTATGGAGAGCGTGAGCTTGCGACCGTTCAAGACGGCGGAAAAACTGTCGCCGGGTTTGAATCCATGGGCTTTGGCAAAGCGTTCGTCGACTGCAATCTCGCGGACATGTCCGGCCTGCGGCAGCCGCCCGGAGCGCAGATAAAGCCGGTTCACTGCAGGTTCTCGCGACGAGGGTATCGATATCGCGATGCCCGAGGCAGGGATGTCCATGCCGGGAATGTCGAGGATCGCCGGCTCGACGATGCGAAGCTCCACCGCGGCTATGCCTTCGATGGCCGTGATCTGGCTGTTCAGATGACGCGGAGCCCGCACCGTCTGGGCGAATACATGCGCGAAACGATAGCGATCGTAGTAGGCCGTGCGCGTCTCGAGAAGCGATCGGTAGGCGCCGACGGCGAGCACGATCGTCATCACACCACAGGCCATGACCAGCGCGATCGCGAACACCTGTGCCCACATGCGCCCGAGATCGCGCAGCACCTTCCTGTCGAGGACGGACAGGCTCACCATGTGACCTCGGCCGCGTCGGCGCGCGTTTCGTTGACCCTGGTCTCGGCGATTTGTCCGTCATGGAACATGAACACGCGATGCGCCATCGCCTGGATCGCAGCATTGTGCGTGATGATCGCAGTCGTCGTTCCGAGTTCCTGGTTGATATATTGCAGGGCGCTCAGCACCTTGATCCCGGTCTTGGAATCGAGCGCGCCCGTCGGCTCGTCGCACAGCAGCACTTCCGGACGCTTGGCGATTGCTCGGGCAATGGCCACGCGCTGCTGCTCGCCGCCGGACAGTTCTGCGGGAAAATGCGACTGGCGGTCGGCCAGACCGACCATCGCAAGCGCCTCGGATGGGTCCATGGGCGCCCTGGCGATTTCAGTCACCAGCGCCACGTTCTCCCAGGCATTGAGGCTCGGGATCAGGTTGTAGAACTGGAATACGAAACCGACATGATCACGCCGGTAGAGCGTCAACTGGCGTTCAGAGAACTCGGTCAGTTCCTCGCTGCGAAACCGGACGCTTCCGGACGTCGCCCGGTCGAGGCCGCCCAGGATATTGAGCAAGGTCGACTTGCCGGAGCCGGACGGGCCGAGCAAAACCGCCATCTCGCCCTCGTAGAGGGTCATATCGACGCCGCGCAACGCATGGACCTCGACCGACTCGGTCTTGTAGGTCTTGGTGAGATCCTCGGCGACAAAAACGGCTTCTGTCACGAGGGCCTCCATCACCTAACCGATGCCGAAATGCCCCTAATGGCGTGCCGGCGCCTTGACGTATGTCAACAGTTTCAGCCTTTGTGCTCGCCGTTGCCGGCGCCTGGCTTGGCAAGGGCGTCGTCGTCCTCGACCGGCGGCAGGCCCTCCTTGAGCTTCTTCTCGATCTGCGCCAGCAAGTCCGGTTCCGGATGAAGATCGCGCGCATGGCTCCACTGGAACGTCGCCTCGAGGCGGCGGCCGATCCGCCAGTAGACATCGCCGAGATGGTCGTTGATGGTCGGATCGTCCGGTTTCAGTTCCACGGCGCGCTCCAGTTCGACGGCCGCCTCGTCGAAGCGGCCGAGCCGGTAATAGGCCCAGCCGAGCGAGTCGACGATGTAGCCGTCGCGCGGCCGCAGATCGACGGCCTTGCGGATCATGTCGAGGCCTTGCTCGAGATTGATCCCCATGTCGACCCAGGAATAGCCGAGATAGTTCAGCACCTGGGGCTGGTCGGGATAGAGCTCGAGCGCGCGCTTGAAATTGGGCTCGGCCTTGTCCCACTCCTTGAGCCGCTCATAGGCGATCCCGCGCTGGTAGAACAGGTTCCAGTCATCGCCTTTCGCCAGCGTAATCCGCGCGACCGCGGCATCGTAGAGCGCGGCCGCCGCCTGGTAGTCTTCCTTGGACGAATAGACCCCGCCCAGGGCGAGATAGGCGCGGGCATCGTCCGGGTCCTCCGCGAGCGCCGACTTGAGATGGGCCACGGCCTCGTCATACCGGTCGAGATCGGCAAGGTTGAGCCCGAGTTGCAGCTCCGACAGGCGCTTGAGTGGCGAAGCGGCCGGCACCTGCCCGTAATATTCGATCGCCGTCTGCGATTTCCCCATCTGCTCAGAGACGCCGCCCAGTTCAAACAGGATCGCTCCGTTCTTCGGATCGAGCGCGCGCGCATATTGCAGGTAAAGGCGCACGAAAGCCTCGCCGCCGCCCCGGTTGAGCGCCGTGCCGACATCGAGCAGGAGCTCGGCGGCGCCCTGCTGGACCGATGCTACGTAGGGCTGGATGCGCCCGCCGGACCTGATCTTCTCGCGCAGCGCGATGATTGCCGGCCGGTCCGGCCCGACCTCTTCGCCCTGATCCAGGATGGCCTGCGCCTCGTCGGCCCGCCCCTGGCGCGCCAGCCAGGTCGCGTAGGCTTCCACCGCATGCATCCAAGTATCCGGCGCGGCGTTGATCGACGCGCGATCGTCCATCACCTTCTGGTACAGATCGCCAGCCTTGCCGTCGCCCGCGACATCGGCGAGCAGCGCGGAATGGAAATTCTGGAACAGGGCAAACCACGACGGGCCTTCGAGCGCCTGAACGTGGTCGATCGCATCGGCTGTCTTGCCGCTACCCGACAGCGCCCAGCCGGACAGGATGCCCGTGATCAGGCGATCGAGGTCGCTTTCCTCCGCGAGCTTGAGCCAGTTTTCGGCGGCGCGGTATTCCTTGGTCTTGATCGCTTCGACCCCCAAGGCGAGGCGCGAATAGCGCTCGACATCGGCAACGCTCTTCAGCTTCTTGGCCAGCGGCAGCGCGTCGTCGAAATGCCCGCCCGCGATCATGGCAAGCATCAGGCTTTGCTGCAGGGTCTGGTTGTCCGGGTCCAGGGCGAGCGCCTGGCCGTAATAGCGGATCGCGTTTTCGACGTCATTATCGGTCTCGGCCGTTCTCGCGGCAAGAAACGCGCCGGCGAGCGAATCGATCACCACCGGATTGTCGGCGTCCTTTGCCTCGTCACCGGCCATCGCGACGGCTGTTCCCAGACCTGCCGCCAGGACGATTACCGATAGCCCGTTTATCCAGAAGCGCCGCATCTAATTCCTTCCAGCGTATTTCGGGGCAGTTGGCTGCGCCCCACCCGATTCACCCCAACAAGACATCTCAAGGATGGCCTTTTTGCGATGCTACCGCAATGCGCATGCCGCGCTGGGCGTATTCGCCATTGCCGGCAGGGCCGGCAAGCCCCCGGCGGATCAATTCACGCGGCTGATACAGAAGTCGATCACCTCGAGGAGCGCGTCCTTCTGCGCGCTCGGCCTCAAGGGGGCAAGCGCGTCGCTGGCGATGGCTCCGAAATGCCGGGCGCGGGCGACCGTATCGCTGATCGCGCCATGGCGCTGCATCAGCGCTGTCGCCTTTTCCAGCGCCTCGTCAGTCGTTTCCCGGTCCTCGATCGCGCTCTTCCAGAACGCCCGCTCCTCGGCCGTCCCGCGCCGGTAGCTCAGAACCACCGGCAGCGTCACCTTGCCTTCGCGGAAATCGTCACCGGTGTTCTTGCCGAGTTCAGCGGCGTTGCCGCCATAGTCGAGCGCATCGTCGATCAACTGGAATGCCAGTCCCAGATTGGTCCCGTAGGAGCGCAGCGCGGCGCGATCGGCCTTCGAACCGCCGGCGATGATCGGCCCGACCTCGGCCGCCGCGGCGAACAGGGCGGCGGTCTTGGCCTTGATGACCGCAAGGTAGTCGTCCTCGGTGGTCTCCAGATCCTGCGCCGCGGACAATTGCCAGACTTCGCCCTCGGCGATCACGGCGGCGGCGGTGGAGAGCACGTCGAGCGCATCGAGCGACCCGACATCGACCATCATGCGGAACGCCTGGCCGAGCAGGAAGTCGCCGACCAGCACGCTCGCCTGGTTGCCCCAGATCACCCGCGCCGTTTCGCTGCCGCGGCGCATGCCGCTTTCATCGACCACGTCGTCATGCAGCAGCGTGGCGGTGTGCATGAACTCGACCGCAGTGGCGAGCTTGACATGGCCGTCGTCCTGATAGCCGAACATCTGCGCGGCGGCCAACGTCATCATCGGCCGCAGACGCTTGCCGCCGGACGACACGAGATGCCTTGAAATCTCGGGGATCAGTTCAACGTCGGAACCGGCCTTGGAAAGGATCAGCTCGTTGACGCGCGCCATGTCGGACGCCGTCAGGTCCACCAGCGGCTTGACAGATGCGGGCGGTTTCTTGCCCTCGTCAATCGATAAGACGACACCCACCATGAAACTCCTGTTTGCGCGGGCGCGGCAGCCCATACCCCATATTTCCCTCACTATAGTGTTGGACAGGGAGCTTCAAGACATTCGGGCGCGCGGCGGCGCGAGACAGATCGGGTTTGCCGTCGCAAAACGCCGTTTACAGCACGCCTCGTATGGGCCACCTTCCACGTCATGAAAGAACTCATCCGCACAAACGACCCGGTCATCATCTCGTTCGTCGAATCGCTGCTGCGCGATGCGGGAATCGGCTTCTTCGTCGCCGACGGGAACATGAGCATCCTGGAAGGCTCGCTCGGCGTTCTGCCGCGCCGGGTCCTCGTCGAGGAGGACCGCCATGCGGCCGCGAAGCGCCTCCTGGTCGACGCCGGGATCGGTGCGGAAACCAGCGAAGACTGACCGGGGCGTCATGGACACCCTACCCGACCGTTTCACGATCGATGCATTCCATCGCGGCAGGTTCTGGCTGAAGCAACCGGCCGGCAAGGGCCACCGGTCGGGCATGGACGCCATGATGCTGGCGGCCTGCGTGCCGGCTCCGTTTTCCGGCCGCCTCGCCGATCTTGGCGCGGGCGCCGGCGCCGCCGGTCTCGCGGTCGTTTCGCGTTGCCCCGGCGCAACGGCGGTCCTGGTCGAACGCTCGCCGGAGATGGCGCAATATGCGCGCGAAACGCTCAACCTGCCGCAAAACAACCCGTTGGCTGAGCGCGCGCACGTGATCGAGGCCGATGTCACGCTGACCGGCAAGGCGCGGGTCGCGGCGGGACTGGACAACAACGCATTCGATTTTGCCATCGCCAACCCGCCGTTCAACGCGGTCGGCGACCGGCGCACGCCGGACACTCTCAAGGCCGAAGCCCATGTGATGACCGACGACCTGCTGGAAAAATGGTCGCGCACGGCGGCCGCGATTGTCAAACCGGGCGGCGGAATGGCGCTGATCGCGCGACCGGTCTCGCTGGCCGAGGTGCTGGCGGCCATGCGGGGCCGGTTCGGCAAGGTGGAGATAATGCCCATCCACCCGCACCGGGACGCGCCCGCGATCCGGATCATCGCGCGCGGCATCAGGGGGTCGCGAGCGCCCTTGTCGCTGGTTTCCCCGCTTGTCCTGCACGACACCGGCCCGGACCATTTCTCGAGCCGTGCGGAGGCGATCATCAACGGCCGCGCCAGCCTGTTCGGCGACTAGACCCGACCGCCACGGCTGCCGCGACTTGACGCGTTGTCGTCTTGCGCTTGCGCCGTTTGGCAAATTACCTACATGAAACGCAGTCAACCGGAGTACCGCCTTGCGCAACCCCCTCACCCGCCTTGTGCCGAAAAAGCTGCGCCCGCAGGGCGACGTCATCCCCGTCATTCGCCTGCACGGCACGATCATGGCCGGCGGGTCGCCGATGCGCCAGACCCTCAACCTGGCTAATACGGCCGGTCTCATTGAAAAGGCGTTCTCCTTCAAAGATGCGCCGGCTGTGGCGATCTCGGTCAATTCACCCGGCGGATCGCCGGTTCAATCGCGGCTCATCTTCAAGCGGATCCGCGACCTGGCGACGGAAAAGGACAAGAAAGTCATCGTCTTCACCGAGGATGTCGCGGCGTCCGGCGGTTACATGATCGCGCTGGCCGGCGACGAGATCGTCGCCGACCCGTCATCGATCATCGGCTCGATCGGCGTCGTATCGGCCAGTTTCGGCTTTCCCGACCTGCTCAAGAAGATCGGCGTGGAGCGGCGCGTCTACACGGCGGGCAAGAACAAGGCGATCCTCGATCCGTTCCAGCCGGAAAAGAAGGAGGATGTCGAGCGGTTGAAGTCCCTGCAGCTCGAAATGCACGAAACCTTCATCGAGATGGTGAAGGAACGGCGGGGCGACCGGCTTGGCGAAAACGAAGACCTGTTCACCGGCGCATTCTGGACCGGCAAGGCAAGCCTGCCGCTGGGCCTGGTCGACCATATCGGCGACATGCGCGGCTTCCTGAAACAGCGCTATGGCGAAAAAACGCGCCTGAAACTGGTCAGCGCGCCGCGCGGGCTGTTTGGCCGCCGCCTGGGCATCCTGAACTCGATCGCGCACCGTGCCGCGGCCGATATCGGCGGCAACCTGGCCGACGGGCTTATCGACGCAGCCGACGAACGGGCCCTTTGGGGCCGCTACGGCCTTTGATATTTGTTTTGCGAAGCTGCGTTCACAACGAACGCGGCAGCGCGGGAGGAAGCAAATGCCCCAACTGATCCTTCTTGCCCTTGTGGTCGGCGTGGCCTGGTACGGCTACCGTTCGTTCAAGCGCGAGGCCGAACGGGTGTCGGCCAAGGTCCGCCGCGAGGAAGCCGAAATGCGGAACCATGCCGATGGAACGCTGGTGAAGGACCCCAAGACCGGCGAATACACCGTCAAGAAGGACTGACGGTATTGCCGTTGCTTCAAACCGACGCGGGACGGATCGCGGCGCTCGCGCCGGCGAAGATCAATTTGGCGCTGCATGTCACCGGGCTGAGGGACGACGGCTACCACCTGATCGACACGCTCGCGGTCTTCACCGAGTTCGGCGACCGCCTGTCGATCGCTTCCGACGCCGCCCGCGGCCTGACGCTGACCGGCCCGTTCGGGCGAGATCTCGAGACCGGTCCCGGCAATCTGGTGGAGCGCGCGCGCAAGCTGCTGCGCGATCGCGATGGCGGACAGGAACGCGAGCCCGTGGCCATCGCGCTGGAAAAGAACCTGCCGGTCGCCTCGGGTATCGGCGGCGGCTCCTCGGATGCGGCCGCAACGATGCGGGCCCTCAACGAACACTGGAACCTCGGGCACGATGACGCGGCGCTTGCGGCGCTCGGCCGGGAACTCGGCGCCGACGTGCCGATGTGCATCCACGCCCGGCCGCTTCGCGCCCGCGGCACCGGCGAACAGATCGAACTGGTGGCGGATCTGCCTTCCCTACCGCTGGTCCTGGTCAATCCGGGGGTCGCGGTCGAAACCCCGGTCGTCTTCAAGGCGCTTGCAAACAAGAACAATCCGCCACTGCCGGACTTCGGGGGCGCCACCGACCCGGCCGCGCTGGCGGCCTGGCTGCGCCAGACGCGCAATGATCTTCAGGCCCCTGCCCTGTCGGTCGCCCCGCCGATCGGCGAAGCGCTGACCGAACTGTGGCGGCACGACCCGCTGATCGCCCGCATGTCGGGGTCCGGCGCAACCTGTTTTGCGCTGTTTAACGAATTCGACACGGCCGAGCAGGCCGCAATGGCCTTGCGGGCCTCCCATCCCGACTGGTTCGTCGTGGCCAGCCGGACCCTTCCCTCGCCAGGAGACACCCATGCCAGGCATCGATGAAAAACGGCCGTTCATTCCGGTAAGCTTCGCCATCCTGACGATGTCGGACACGCGCTCGATCGACGAAGACCGGTCGGGCCGCACCCTCGTTGACCGGATCGAGGCGGCGGGACACCGTGTTGTCGACCGCGCCCTCGTGCCCGACGATGCCGAGGCGATCCGCAAGATCGTGACCGATTGGTCGCTACGCGACGACATCGATGCGATCATCACCACCGGCGGCACGGGCTTCACCGGCAGGGATGTGACGCCGGAAGCGCTGGAGCCCCTGTTCGACAAGCGCATGGACGGGTTTTCGGAGGTGTTCCACCGCATTTCCTACGACAAGATCGGGACTTCCACGATCCAGTCGCGGGCCACAGCCGGGCTGATCAACCAGACTTTCGTGTTCGTGCTGCCGGGTTCTCCCGGCGCGTGCAAGGATGCCTGGGACGGCATCCTGGAAGGCCAGTTCGACTATCGCCACATGCCGTGCAATTTCGTGGAAATCATGCCGCGGCTCGACGAGCACCTGAAACGCGGCAAATAGCGCCCGGCAGGATCATTCCCCGGACTTGAGAAGCGCGCCGGCGGTGTTGCGGTTGTGCAGTTCGAGCAGGCCGCGAATCGTCAGGTCCGGATCGAAATGGTCGATGGCGCCGGTTGCATCGTGGAACAGCGAGGCGACGCCGCCGGTCGCCACGACCGTCATCGGCTCGCCGTACTCGCCCTTGATGCGGGTGATCATGCCCTCGATCAGCCCGATATAACCCCAGAACACGCCCGACTGCATGGCGCTGACCGTGTCGTTTCCGACCACCCGGTCCGGCCGCTTGAGCGCGACGCGCGGGAGCTTGGCGGCCGCGGAATGCAATGCCTCGACCGACAGGTGGATGCCGGGCGCGATGACGCCGCCCTCGAAGCCGCCATCGGCGGCAACGACATCAAGCGTCGTCGCGGTGCCGCTGTCGATGACGATCAGCGGCCCGCGATAGGCCATGTGGGCGCCAACCGCGTTGACCAGCCGGTCGGCGCCGACCTCGGACGGCTTGCTGGTGCGCACCATGATGCCGATCTCGACATTCTCTCCGATCACCAGCGGTTCGACATCGAGATAGCGCCTGGCCAGGTTGCGCAGGTTGAAGACCGACTGCGGAACCACGCTGGCGATGATGCAGGCGTCGAGGCAATTGTCCGGCAGGCCGGCCATGGCCATCAGCTGGGCCAGCCAGACGCCGTATTCATCGGCGGTGCGGTTCGGCTCGGTCGCGGTCCGCCACTGGGCGATCCAGCGCTCGCCATCGTGGATGGCGAACATGGAGTTGGTGTTGCCCTGCTCGATGGCAAGAAGCATGGCCGCATTCCTTCCCGTTCTCCCGGCAGGCTATTTCTGCCGGCGCGCTACCTGGATTTCCGCCTTGAGGCGCTTGGCCGACAAGCCGCGCGCCAGCGCCTCGCCGCTCGGCGCCCGCTGCGACAACGCCGCGGCCTGCCGCTTGGTGATCAGCAGGCCGTTCGACAATGGCCGCTTGGCCGAAAACAGGCGCTTGAACAGGCCGGCGCTTCCGTTCTTCGAACTCGTGAAACGGGCCGCCGACGACGACCCGGTCGTGTGCTCGGAAACCGCCTCGGCCCAGCCGTTGCAAAGCCTGGACCCGGGTTCGAGATGTACGAGCCACTCGCTCTTCGCCATCCGGATACCGGCGGCCACGCCGCCCCTGGCGACGAACCGGCAACCGGCATGATCGGCGACGAAATGCGACTGGTCGGTCGAACCGTGATCGCAGACGATGACCTCGCGGACCATTCCCTCCACGGCAGCCGGTACAAGCGACGCAAGCGTGCGCGCCAGTCCGTCCTCGTCATTATGCGTTTCGATGATCACGGAAAGCATCGCGCTGAAATAGCCGATCGCGCGCAATAAGGCCAGCGCCGGATTCGCGAAAAAGTTCTTGCTTTGTTCTCTTTTGGGCGATAGGAATATGTTCATCGAAACGACTCGCCGCCTCATCGCCAGGGAGAGTGTCATGCAACCGATCCAGCAAGCTGATGTTTCCGCATTCGGGCCCGGGCGCGCCGAGCACGCCAACACGATCATCAATGACAGCGGAATGCGGGTCGACAATGCGCGCCGGCGCGGACGCGCGGCGGGCATCAACCCGACCGGCCGCTTCGAACCGGTAACGCGGCATGTGTTCGACGACGGTTGGGAATCGCTTGAAACGCTGGAGCCGTTCAAGACCGATGTCCAGGTGGAACGGCCGCGCACGATCATAACGCGCAACACCTCGCCCGACATTTCGTTCGACCGCTCGATCAACCCCTATCGCGGCTGCGAGCATGGTTGCGTCTACTGCTTCGCGCGGCCGACCCACAGCTATATGGGCCTGTCGGCCGGGCTCGACTTCGAATCGAGGCTGTTCGCCAAGCCGGACGCGGCGCGTCTTCTGGAACGCGAACTTAGCGCGAAAAACTACGTGGCCAAGACGATCGCGATCGGGACCAACACCGATCCCTATCAGCCGATCGAGAAGAGCTGGCGCGTCATGCGCGAGGTTCTCGAAGTGCTGGAGGCGGCCAACCATCCGGTTGGCATCGTGACCAAGTCGGCGCTGGTGGCCCGCGATATCGACATCCTGTCGCGCATGGCGGAAAAGGGCCTGGCCAAGGTCGCGCTTTCGGTGACGACGCTCGACCGCAAGCTGGCTCGGACCATGGAGCCGCGTGCGGCGACGCCGGCAAAGCGGCTGGAAACGATGCAGACGCTCAGCGAGGCGGGAATTCCGGTCTCGGTGATGGCCGCGCCGTTGATTCCCGGTCTCAACGACCATGAAGTCGAGCGTATTCTCGATTCGGCCAGCGCCGCCGGCGCCCGCGAGGCTGGATTCATCATCCTGCGCCTGCCGCTGGAGGTGGCGCCGGTGTTCAAGGAATGGCTGCTGCGCAACTATCCCGACCGCTACCGGCATGTCCTGTCGCTGATCAGGTCGATGCGCGACGGCAAGGATTACGACGCGGAATGGGGCCGGCGGATGCGCGGCACCGGACCCTATGCCTGGCAGATCGGGCGGCGGTTCGAGCTGGCGGCCAAGAAATACGGACTCAACCAGACCAAGCGGCCGCTGAGAACCGACCTGTTCACGCCGCCCGCCCGCCAGGGAGAGCAATTGATGCTGCTCTAGGGCCGCGACATTCCCGGCAGTCCCGTCCCTGACTTGCCGATGGAGCCTTCCCGGCCGCCCCCATACCGGGAAGGACTTGCGGAGAATCGGAACCGGTGCGAGCATCGCCGCAAATGGCTCGCCCGACATCCGATTCTCCGCTGCTTTTTGAAGACCCGCCGGCCAAGCCCGATTTCAGAATCGAGAGCAGGCTCGCCGGGCGCGGATACCGGGCGATCGCCGGGCTGGACGAGGCGGGCCGCGGGCCATTGGCGGGCCCGGTCGTCGCCGCCGCGGTCATCCTGGATCCCGGCAACATCCCGCAGGGTCTCGACGATTCCAAGCGGCTGTCGGCCGGGCAGCGCGAGGCCCTCCACACCGTGATCATGCACAGCGCCGTCGCGATATCGGCGGTCTCGCTGTGCGCGGGATCGATCGACGCCAGCGACATCAGAAAGGCGAGCCTGGAGGCAATGCGGCGGGCGGCGGCCGGGCTGGCGGTCCTGCCCGATTACGCCTTGGCAGACGGACGCGACGTCCCGCCCGGGCTGATGTGCCCGGCGGATGCGCTGGTCAAGGGCGACCAGCGATCGGCGTCGATCGCCGCCGCTTCCATCGTCGCCAAGGTCATACGCGACCGGATGATGGCGCGGGCATGCCCGGTCCACCCGGCCTACGGTTTCTCGGCCCATGCCGGCTACGCCACCAAGCGCCATCGCGACGCGATCGCGATCCATGGCGGCGTCGCGCGCATTCACCGGTTCAGCTTCGCGCCCCTCAGGGTTTCCGAAGAAACGTCCTAGCCAAAAGAAAACGCCGCGGCGATGCCGCGGCGTTCCCGAATACGATCCCGGACGGGCTCAGTTCATGCGCTGACGGACTTCGTCGAGCGACTTCTTGAACAGTTCGCCGGCGGTCTTGGCATCGACCTTCTTGCCGAGCAGCGACCGGGCCGCCTCGACCGCGATGTCGACAGCGCGCGCGCGAACGTCGTTGATGGCGTCGCGTTCGGCCTGGGCGATCTTTTGTTCGGCCATCGCGGTGCGCCGCGCGACGAACTCCTCGGTCTTCTGCCGGGCTTCCGTCTTGAGCGTCTCCGCCTCGTGCCTGGCCGCCGTAACCATGTCGGCGGCGGCCTGTTCGGCTTCCTTGCGGGCGCGCTGGCACTCGGCCAATGCCTGCTGCGCTTCCTCGCGCAACTTGCGGGCCTCGTCCAGCTCGTTGCGGATGCGAACCGCCCGGTCGTCGAGTGACTTGGCGATCAGCCCCGGCACCTTGAAATAGACCATGATGCCGAGAAAGATGACCAGGGCGACGGTGGCCCAGAAAGCGGCGAGCGATGTTGCGTCCATTACGCTTTCCTCACATCAGGAGACGGATTTGACGGCCGCGGCGATTTCCGCCTTGGACGCCTTGCCGGCAAGTTGCTCGATGAGCGCGGCAGCCGTGTCTTCGGCGATCTTGCCCACATCCTTCATGGCCTCGGCCTTGATGTTCGCGATACGGGCTTCGGATTCGCCGAGTTTCTTGTCCAGCGCCTGTTCCGTCTCGCGGCGTTCGGCGTCCGCCTCGGCCTTGGCGATGTCACGCGCTTCCTGCGCGATGCCGCCGGCCTCGTTGCGGGCACTGGCCAGTTCCTGCTCGTAGGCTGCCATGGCCTCGTCGGCTTCGTCCTTCATGCGCGCCGCCTGGTCGAAATCCTGGGCGATGCGATCGCGACGAACCTCCAGCGTGCCGGCAATGCGCGGCAGGACCACCCGCTTGAGAAACAGGTAGAACAAGCTGAACGTGATTGCCAGCCAGAGGATCTGCGACGGAAACGTGGAGGGGTCGAACGGCGGGAAGGTACCGCCATGACCGCCTTCGTGGGGCACACCGGTCTCGGTATGCGTTCCTTCCGTCGCTGCAGATTCGCCTTCCGCCCCGGCGGTAGTTTCCACGGCGAATGCGGGTGTAACGAACATGATCAACCCCGATATTCGGGCCGGCCGCTCAGACGGCCGGCCAATTGCCTGCTGGCCCGATTAACCGAACAGGGCGAGAAGCGCGATGAGCAGCGAGAAGATGCCCAGAGCTTCCGTCACGGCGAAGCCGAAGATCAGGCGGCCGAACTGGCCGTCGGCAGCCGACGGGTTGCGCAGGGCGCCCGCCAGGTAGTTGCCGAAAATGGTGCCCAGGCCAATGCCCGCGCCGCCCATTCCGAGGCAGGCGATACCGGCGCCGATGTACTTTGCTGCTTCCGCTTCCATTGTAGTGCTCCTTTTGGATCGAATATTGATGCGGCTTGTGACTGGCCGGCCGACATGGCCCGCCGGTGAACGGTTCCTAGTGGCTCGGGTGCAGGGCGTCGTTGAGGTACATGCAGGTCAGCACCGCAAAGACGTAGGCCTGAAGAAAGGCCACCAGAAATTCAAGGCCCGTCAGCGCGACCGTCATGGCAAGCGGCAGCACGGCGCCGGCAATACCGACGGCGCCGAACGCGCTGAGCGACATGACGAAGCCCGCGAAGACCTTAAGCGTGATGTGGCCGGCCAGCATGTTGGCGAAAAGACGAACCGACAGGCTGACGGGGCGCGACAGGAACGACACCACCTCGATCGCAACAACCAGCGGCATCAACGCCATGGGAACGCCGGACGGCACAAACAGTTTGAGGAAGCCCAGGCCGTGCTTCATGAAGCCGTAGATGACAACGGTGGAGATCACCAGAATCGCCAGCGAGAAGGTGACGATGATGTGCGAGGTGACGGTGAAGAAATAGGGAACCATGCCGACCAGGTTGGCGACCAGCACGAAGGTGAAGATCGAGAACACCAGCGGGAAGAACTTCATGCCCTGCGTTCCCGCCGCGTCGCGCAGCATGGAAGCCACGAATTCGTAGGTCATTTCGGAGACCGACTGCAGGCGCGAGGGAATGAGCCCGCGGCTTGATGTCGTCAGTGCCAGGAACGCGCTGGCCACGACCACGACGATCACCATGTAGAGTGCGGAATTGGTGAAGGACAGATCGTATCCGCCGATGTGGATATCGACCAGCTTGTTGATATGGAACTGGTGGATCGGATCGACCTTGTTCGGATCAGCCACGTTCAAACCCCGTCTTGACCGGCCGCGTCCGCGGCCACCTCATCAATAGTCCAGCCGCACAACACGGCCAATCAATCGTCAACTGTCCCGTCGCGGCGTTTGTTCGCCTGACCGAACTCAGCCACTTCACCCGACGCCCGCAAGACGTTCAGAACGCCAGCGGCAAATCCGAGAAGCAGGAAGACAATCAACCCCCATGGCGACGTTCCCGCCCAGCGGTCGATCGCCCATCCGATCGCTGCGCCGACAACAACTCCTGCAACAAACTCGCTGGACAGCCGCAACGCCGCGGCCATGCCCGTCTTGCTGTTGCGGGGCGCCTCTTTTTCTTCCCTCTCCCGGTCTTTGGCCCGCCAGGCGGAAATCTCCGCGTCAAGCTTGCGCAAACGGCCGTCGAGACTGTTCGAAGAGGCGTTGTCCGGGCTGTCGCCGTCCGGTCCCGTCTGTCCGCTTTCGCCCTGCTTGTCAGCCATGGCTGTCGCGCACTCCAGTCCGGCCGGTCACAAACCAGCCGCCCGCTTCAAAGTCGCGCGCACCATAGTGATCGACCCTTCCACAGTCAAGCAGAAGGACGCGCTCCGGGCAGGCGGTAATTATGTAACTATTTCAATGATTTAAGTGGATCGCAAGAATCGTTTCACACCTAAGTCGCAGATAGGCAAGGCGAATCCTCCAAGCCGGTGCGCCACCGGCGCTTGCAGACGAAGGGCGATCAACTCCAGCCGCCGCCATATGTGCGGTAGAAAATATGGCGTCCGATCTTTTCCATCCGCTTCATGGTGCGGGCCCAGCGGGGGCGGACATAGGTGGCGTGGTAATGCGTCGAGGATCCGACATGGTCGAGCCAGATCTTGCCCGACGTGACAGCCAGCGCGACGTCCTTGGCCATCTCCCAGTGCCCGGGGCTCCTGACGCGGTCCTTGCGGCCGTCGCAGGCGAAGGAAAACTGGCAGCGATTGCGCCAATTGTCGTTCTGGTAGACGACGCCGCAGATCGTGTTGGGATAGCTCGGCGCCCGCACGCGATTGAGAATCACCTGGGCGACGGCGGCCTGACCTTCCACGGGCTCGCCGCGCGCCTCGAAATAGATCCCGGCCGCGAGGCATTTCTGTTCCTTGGGCGAGAACGCGGTGGCCGGCAACGGCTGACCGGCCCAGCCGTGATCGCCCTTGCCGATCGGCGGAACGAAACGGCCGGCCGCAATGTCGGTCGGGCCCTTGAGCAGGCTGGCGAAGGGCGAGACCTTCGCATAGTCGGGTTCCGTCGGGGCATAGGCGGTAGCCAGGATATCGGGGCGGTCGTTGTTGACCAGGCGCGCCAGCATCGCCGGCATCATCGGATCCGGCTTCTTTTCGGACCTGACGAAAAAGGTGGTGGCGATGCGCAGCGCCTTGTCCTTCAGCTTGGGTTTCGCAAAGGCCATTTCGACACCGGTGCCCAACCCCGGGCGCAGCAGCGAGCTGGTCCGCTCGACAACCGAGCCGGCATTGAAGGATTTCGGCGGCGCGACGGGAGCCATCTTGACGATGCGGCCGCGTTTTTCGCTGCGGTTGATGCGCATCTCGTCCGGCGTGTCGGGGCGAACGCTTTCCTTGCCGCGGAAGGCGACCTCGCCGATGCCGCGCGCGCGCATGCCGGCGCCCGAAATCGAGCCGGTTGTGGTGGGATCGGTATCGAACGGCATTTCGGCGGCATGGGTGGATCCTGCGACTGCACGCTCCAGAACCATGTTCCAGTGCGCCTCGCCATTGCTGGCATTGGTCACGATGCTGGACACGTCCTGGCGCGCGATGGCGACCGGGAATCCGATCCAGACGGCGATACCGATTGCAAGGGGAGACAGAACCGACTGACGGCGGCGGGCGAATAAGCCCTGCCCGTTGTTCAGACTACGCACAATGACACTCCAGCAACACACGCATTACAATTTGCTGATCGGGGAAAGTAATGGATTAACCTTGACGGGCCGTTAACGGCGGAACTGTGGCTGCGCCACCCGACCCGCCTACACGTCAGGTTACCGTTTCTTTCGCGCCCGTGATGCGTAGGGATTGTCAGACGCCCTGAACGCCATGCGGATCGGCACACCGGTTATGGCGAAGCTCTCGCGCAGGCTGTTGACCAGGTAACGAACATAGGATTGCGGCATCGCGTCGGGGCGCGAGCAGGACATCACGAAGCCCGGCGGGCGCGTCTTGACCTGGGTGATGTACTTGATCTTGAGGCGACGGCCGGCAACAGCGGGAGGCGGATGGCGGGTGACGACGCCTTCGAGCCAGCGGTTGAGGCGGCCGGTGGAAATGCGCGTGTTCCAGATCCGGTGGGCCTGCATCACCGAGTCCATGAGCTTGTCGAGACCGCGGCCCGATTCCGCAGAGATCGTGACCGCGCGCAATCCGCGCACCTGCGGCAAGAGCCGTTCGGTCTTTTCACGCAACTCGGCCAGCAGTTCCTGCTTGTTGTCGATCAGGTCCCACTTGTTGAAGGCGAGGACCGGCGCCCTGCCCTCGCGGATGATCAGGTCGACGATCTGCAGGTCCTGCTTCTCGAACGGAATCGTGACGTCGAACACGATGATGACGATTTCGGCAAAGCGGATGGCGCGCAGCCCGTCAGCGACGGACAGCTTTTCCAGTTTCTCCTGCACACGCGCCTTGCGGCGCATGCCGGCCGTGTCGAACAGCTTGATCGTGCGGCCCTGCCAGATCCAGTCGACCGATATGGAGTCCCGGGTGATGCCCGCCTCGGGGCCGGTCAGCAGGCGCTCCTCGCCGACCAGCGCGTTGATGAGCGTCGATTTGCCAGCGTTCGGCCTGCCGACAACGGCGATCCGCAACGGCAGGGTCTCGTCATAGGCGGGTTCGGCGTCCGGATCCTCGATGTCGTCGCCGACAAGCGAATCCGCGGCGGCGGGTATGGCAATCGCCTGGTCCTCGTCTTCACCGAACGCCCGGTCCTTGCCGATCGCCTCGATGATCGCCTCGCGCAGGTCGGGCAGGCCTTCGCCGTGCTCGGCCGAGATCGGGATCGGTTCGCCCAGCCCAAGTTCCCAAGCCTCGAGCATGCCCCCCAGCGCCGCACGCGCCTCGGCCTTGTTGGCGACGAGAACAACGGGCTTTTCGGCGCGGCGCACGAGATCGGCGAATGTGCGGTCGTCCGGCATGACGCCCGATTTCGCGTCGACCAGGAACAGCACCAGGTCCGCCTCGCGGATCGCCAATTCGGTCTGCGCGCGCATGCGGCCTTCGAGGGTAGCCGGTCCGGCGTCCTCCAGGCCCGCCGTGTCGATGACCTGGAACCGGAGGTCATACAGCCGCGCATCGTGCATGCGCCGGTCGCGCGTCACACCCGGGGTGTCGTCGACGAGCGCGAGCTTGCGCCCCGCCAGCCGGTTGAACAGAGTCGACTTGCCGACATTGGGCCGGCCTATGATCGCGACGGTGAATGACATCCAGATTGCTGCTTACGACGCGTCGCCGGAGCCGCGGATCAGCTCGGCCATCATCTGCGCACGCTGCCTGACATTGCGCGGCGCCTCGCTGTCGGCGACGATCTGGTCGAACAGCGTCAGGGCGTCGGTGGTGTGGCCCGCCTTCCAGCCAGCAAGGCCGAGCGCTTCACGGGCGGAATGGCGCAGCGCGTTGGAATCGGCGGCCAGCGGTTCGGCGCGCTTGGCGACGTCTTCGTAGGATCCGGTGTCGACCAGGATGATCGCGGCCCGCAAACGCGCCATGTCGCGGATCGCTTCGGGAACAGAACTGTCGGCGGCAACATCGTCGAACGTCTTGACCGCGGCGTCCGTCTCGCCCTTCTGCATCAGCAGCGTCGCCTGGCGCATGCGCGCCAGCACCGGGTAGGCGCCGTATCCGTCGGCCTCGAGCGACTTCAGTTCGGCCAGCGCCTCGTCGCTCTTGCCCTCATTGGCAAGGTTGAGCGCGTTGAGGAACCGGTCGCCCGACGCGTTGGCCCGGCTCTCGACCCAGTAGACATAGCCCTGCCAGGCAGCCGCGGCGAGGACCACGGCCACAACCGCCGCGATCATCAGGGCGCCATACTGCTTCCACAAACCGTGGAGCTGATCCTGGCGGAGCTCTTCGTTGACCTCGCGGATGAAACTGTCGTCGGACATGGCACGCTATCTGTTCGGAACGGATTCGCTCGGCAAGCGACGCTGGCCGGCTTCGGGATTGCGGCGTTTTAACGGATTTTGTGGCGGTTGTAAGGGGGCATGCCGTTTTTTGTGCCGCAGGTCACGACATGACAAGCGGCACGACGCCGATCAGCCAGTAGTGCAGTTTCCAGATGAACAGGCCGTAGAGCACCAGCCCGAGCACAACGGCGATCACGTCCCGCTGCACCGGACCGGCCTCGGGGATGGCCACGCCCCGGCGCTTGACCGAAATGCGGTCGAGCACGGCCCACACCAGGAACGCGCCAAAAAGCACGATGGAAGCGAGGTCGCCATTGGCGAGGAGATGCGCCAGCGCCCAGATCTTCACGGCCAAGAGCATCGGGTGCTTGAGCGCGGGTTTCAGCTTTCCGGCCGGGACCGTGTAGACGCCCATGACGATGAAGGCGAACAACATCAGCAGGGCCGTTACATGGCTCATCCAGGCCGGCGGCACATAGAGCACGGGCGTGTCGGCGCGGGCGAGACCGAAGCCGTAGACGAGCAGGACGAAACCCACCAGCGACACGACCGAGTAGGCGCCCTTCCAGGCATTTTCGCCCATGGCGGCGGACCGCGCCTGCGCCCAGTCCGGCGCGAAGATCCGCACCGAATGGGTGCCGAGAAACAAGATCAGGCCGAGAATGAGAACGAGCATGGGATCCTCCGGTCGGTAAAAACGCGGCGCGGTTCGCGCTTGCACCGGCTGTCCCGCCGGCGCTTTATACACGGCATGACTATCGATTTGAACGCCGCGCGCAAGCGCCTCGACGAAAAACGCCAGCAGTTGCGGGCCGATTCCGCCCTTTCCGCAGACGCCCGCGGGCCGGTGGAACTGGACCAGCAGTCGGTCGGTCGGTTGTCGCGCATGGACGCCATGCAGCAGCAGGCGATGGCCCAGGCGGCCGAGCGCGCGCGCAGGCGCGACCTGACACGAATTGAAATGGCCGAGCGGCGCCTGAACGATGGCGAATACGGCTACTGTGCCGATTGCGGCGATGAAATCCCCGACAAGCGGCTGGAGATCGACCCGATGGCCGAGCGCTGCGTAAATTGCGCCGGCCGGTAGCACGCGACGTATCATCGCCACATTCGCGGCTAACCTGCCCCATTCCAAATCAACCCGCCCGGTGCCGTGCCAGTGTTGCGTCTGTTTCTAGCCCTTGTCCTGTTTGGCGTTCCCATGGCGGCCCGCGCTGTCGAAGCGCCCGCGCACAAGGGCACCCAATATGTGCTGATCTCGTTCGACGGGGCGCATGACAACCGGCAGTGGGAACGCGCCCTGACCATGGCCGAGAGGACCGGCGCGCGCTTCACCTTCTTCCTGTCCTGCACCTTCCTGTTGTCGCCGGATACGAAAACGACCTATGCCGGACCGCATCACGGCGCCGGCAAGTCGAATGTCGGCTTTGCTAAAAGCCGCGAGGAAGTGGCGCTGCGCCTCGACAACATCATCACCGCCTGGCGGCGCGGCAACGAGATCGCCAGCCACGGCTGCGGGCATTTCGACGGCAAGGACTGGAGCAAGGCAGACTGGGAGAGCGAATTCGACAGCTTCGCCCGCATCCTGCGCGATACCCACAAGATCAACGATCTGGCGCCCGCGCCCGCCGACTGGGCGCGCATGGCCGACAACGTGCGCGGGTTTCGCGCGCCGTACCTGTCGACATCCGACGCACTGTTCGCCGCCGAGCGCGCCAGGGGATACCGCTACGACGCCTCGACGGTCTCGCGTGATCCGGTGCGGCGCGAAACCCGCAAGGGCGTCACCTTCATGCCACTGCCGATGATTCCCGAAGGTCCGAAAGGGCGGCGGATCATCGCCATGGACTACAACTGGTTCGTCCGCCATTCCATGGCCATCGAGACGGTCGACGAGGATGGGCGCTTCGAGGACCGCGCCTACGCGGCGCTGATGCATGAGTTCGAAAGCCAGTATGCCGGCGCGCGCCGCCCGGTCCAGGCCGGTTTCCACTTCACGCTGATGAATGGCGGCGCCTACTGGAACGCGCTCGAGCGCTTCCTGACGGCGGTTTGCGACCGCGACAACGTTGCCTGTGTGCCGATTGCCAAATACCTGGCGGCGACGCCCTCGCCATGCGGCGAGGCCGGGTGCCAGTACTAGGTCAGCGCGCCGTTATGGTCTGACGGCATTCCGTGCCTCGGCCGGCCGTTGGCGGCACCGCATTTCCATCATCACATAGGCCACCGTCATGAACACCAGAATGGCGGCGACACTGAGTACATACCAGTTCAGCAATGATCCGCCGTCGAAATCCTGCGTGTTGGCAACCGCGGCGATCAGGAAAAGCCCATGCCACAAGGCAATGCTTTCCACGCCGATGCGCCAGGCACTCCAGCGCGGCTCGAAGGAGATGTAGATGTTCGAGACGGCGAGCAGGGCGCCCCACCCGGCAAGCAGCCGGGCCGTGAGCGACGACAACGGCCAAGGCCAGAATTCCACCAGCAGGGTCGGGTATAGGAACCCGGCGATCACGATGAACGTCATGGCGACGCCGAACGCACGCACCGCCAGACGGAAGGGAGCGGGAACCACGGCGTCGCGGTTCTCCGGGAGGCCCGGATCGGTTACGCGATTGCGCAGCCACAGCACGGGCACCAGCACCGGGGTGACGATGTAGAGACCGAGCCAGAGCAGAAACGGAAAGTGGTCGAGATAATAGCGGCTCCAGTGCAGCCAGGTGATCAGCAGCATGCTGATCGTGAATGCGGTGACGGCGGGAAAACCGGCGGCGACGCGATGCCAGCGGCGGCCCACAAGTACGCGCGTGAAAAGGTAGGCGCCTCCGATGTAGCCGGCGCCGACATAGGCGGCCATCACATTCGGCCTGATGGCCCAGGCAAAGCGTTGCCCGGATTGACCGGGAAAGAAATACAGGATCAGGAATGCGAGGACGAGGAACGGGATGATGATTGCCGATACGATCCTCGTGATCGGGAAAATCCGGTCGTCTCGTGGCGTCGCCATGACAGATTGCCCCTGCTCTGCCCCGGCCGGAACGGCTTCCGCTCAGCGGAGGCGTGACGGCGCCACGAACACGGCACCCGTTGGCCCGACAGTGAACGCTAACGCGGGAGACCGTTGTCGTCCAGCGATATCGAATCGGGACGAATGGCGCGCCGGGCTTGCCAGCAGGGGCTGCGCAGACCACTATAGTGCACTGCACAATCGAGGCCAGACGTTTGCAGCACTCCGGAACGAAGACCGCCGCCGCCAAGATCCCAGCCCGCCTTCGCGAGGGGCTCGTGCAGCTGCTCGCGTCGGTCTATCCGGATCAGGACGCAAAGGAACTGACCCGCCTGTCGGTCGAAGCCTTCTTCGGCGACACCGCGATCCGCAGGCGCGGACGCCAGCCGGGCAACGCGCTGTGGACCGAGCGCGACACCTACGTCATCACCTACGGCAACACGATCGTCGACGGCGAGCACAAGCCGCTCGACCTGCTGCGCGACTTCGCCGAGCGCCGCCTGCAGGGCGTCTTTTCAGGCATCCACATCCTGCCCTATTTCCCGTTCACCTCCGATGACGGTTTCGCGGTGACCGACTACCGCGAGGTCAACAGCCTGCTCGGCAGCTGGGAGGACATCGCCCGTATTGGCGGCGAGTTCCGGCTGATGTCGGACCTGGTGCTCAACCACTGTTCCAGCCAGAGCCGGATGTTCGCCGAATATCTTCAGGGCCACGAACCCTATGACCGGTTCTTCTTCGAAGCGACGCCGAACGACGACTTGAGCGCCGTGGTGAGGCCGCGCACACACCCGTTGCTGCGCCAGGTGGAAACCGCGACCGGCACCCGCCACGTGTGGTGCACCTTCAGCCATGACCAGGTCGATTTCGATTTTTCGAACCCGGCCGTGCTGCTCGAATTCCTCGACATCATGCGGCTGCACATCGCGCATGGCGTGCGGACTTTCCGGCTCGACGCAGTCGCCTTCCTGTGGAAGGAGATCGGCACAAGCTGCATCCATCTGCGCCAGACCCACGAGATCATCCGCGCCATGCGGCTGCTGGCCGATTTCCACCCCGAGCCGCTGGTGCTGGTAACCGAAACAAATGTACCGAACGCGGAAAATCTCAGCTATTTCGGCAATCGCAACGAGGCGCATCTCGTCTACAATTTCCCGCTGCCGCCGCTGTTGCTGCACGGACTGCTGAACGGATCGTCAAAATATCTCAACGCCTGGCAGATGACGATGCCGCCGGCCCAGCTCGGCTGCTCCTATTTCAACTTCTCGGCGTCGCATGACGGGATCGGCATGCGGCCGGCCGAAGGGCTCATTCCCGACGACGAGATCGCGGCCATGATCGATACCGTCTGTTCGTTCGGCGGACGCGTGTCGATGCGCTCTCTCCCGGATGGCGGCGAGAAGCCCTACGAGCTCAACGTTTCGCTGTTCGATGCATTTGCCGGAACCCGAGACGGCAAGGATGATTTCCAGATCGAGCGCTTCCTGTGCAGCCAAGCCATCGTGATGGCGCTGGAGGGCATCCCGGCCTTCTACATCCACGCGCTGCTGGCAACCCGCAACGATTACGACGGCGTCGAGAAGCTCGGTTACAATCGCGCGATCAACCGCAAGCGGCTCGACTATCCCGCCCTCAGGGCCGCGCTCGCCGACGAGAGCAGCGAGACCAGCCGGGTGTTCAATGCGCTGACCGCGATGATGAAGGTGCGGATGCGACAACCGGCCTTCCATCCCAACGCCACGCAATTCACGCTGCAACTGGGCGAGGCATTTTTCGGCTTCTGGCGCCAGAGCCTCGACCGGGCGCAAAGCATCTTCGCGATTGCCAACATGACCGGCGAGGCGCAGTCGATCGCGCCGATGTCGCTCAACCTGATCGGCGGCGACAGGTGGCGCGACCTGCTTGGCGGCGAGCCGATCGATCCCCATGGCGCGGAAATCGCCTTCGCGCCCTACCAGATGCGCTGGATCTCAAACCAGTGACCGGCAAGGGCGCGACCTGCAACGGGCTGATCGTTTTCAGCGATCTCGACGGTACGCTTCTCGACCATCGAAACTACAGCCACAACGCCGCCGCCCCGGCGCTGGAGGCGCTGAGACGCGGAGGCCATTGCCTGGTACTGGCGTCGAGCAAGACGGCGGCCGAACTGACCGGCCTGCGCGCGGAACTCGGTTTCGCCCATTGCCCGGCGATCACCGAAAACGGTGCTGGGCTACTGCCGGGCGACGACGGAACCTTGCGCGCCAGGCCGGCGGCCGGCCGGGTTACGGACCGCGACCGTATCCTGACGGCGATTGCCGAACTGCCGGGCGATCTGCGCCGCGATTTCTCCGGGTTTTCTGACTGGAGCGCCGCCGAAATCGCGCGCCGGACCGGGCTGGCGCCGCGGGACGCCGAAAAGGCAGCCATGCGCGAGTTCTCCGAACCGGGTATCTGGTGCGGGAGTGTGGCGGATTTCGACCGGTTTGCGGCAGAACTGGCGGCCAAAGGTATATGCATCCAGCAGGGCGGACGGTTCACGACCCTTTCCTTCGGTGCGACCAAGGCCGACCGAATGGACGAAATCCTGCGCCACTACAGGGCGGCGGAGCCCGCGCTCATTGCCATGGCGCTCGGCGACGCGCCCAATGACGTGGCGATGCTGGAGCGGGCAGACCGCGGTTTTGTCGTCCGCAACGACGCCCATTGCGGCGTCCCCAAGCTGGCTGGGGAACGCAGCGGGAGAATTCGCCGCACCGAACAAGAGGGGCCGGCGGGTTGGAACGCGGCCGTGCTCTCGATATTACAAGAGATGAACCGGACACGTTGAGGAACAATGGCGGATTTTCAGCAAAACGGCAGTGTGGCGACGCTTCACAACCTTTCGACCATGCCGATCGGAACGATGGAGCGGGAGCTCCACCTGTTCGCCCAGAACCGCAAGGTCACGCTGATCCTGCCATCCCTGTATTCCGAGCTCCAGACGCCCGCGCTCGCCGGCATTCTCGACGAATTGTCGAAGGTCAATTACGTGAACCACATCGTGATCGGCCTTGACCGCGCCTCCGCGGACGAATTCGCCCATGCGAAGGACTATTTTTCGCGGTTGCCGCAGAAGCATTCGATCCTGTGGAACGACGGCCCGCGGCTGATGGCGATCCACGAGCGCCTGGCCTCGCTCGGCCTGGCGCCGACTGAACCGGGCAAGGGGCGAAACGTGTGGTACTGCATCGGCTACGCGCTGGCTTGCCAGGACAGCGACGTGGTCGCACTGCACGATTGCGACATCATCACCTATTCAAGCGAGTTGCTGACGCGGCTGCTGTATCCGGTCACCAACCCGTCCTTTCCCTACCAGTTCTGCAAGGGCTACTACCCGCGCGTC
>JBNLDE010000080.1:0-28105 GCA_050304175.1 Zhengella sp.
CACCCTCGAACTTGTCCCAGACCGGCTTCATGGTCGTAACCCATTCGGTACGCTGTTCCGGAGAAAGTTCGCGGATGGTACCACCGGCATCCAAGATGTTCTGACGGCAGGCAGCTTCCTTCTTGCCCACCGCGTCGTTTGCCTCGTTCGTCACCTCATCGACGATCGAGACGAACTGGTCGCGGATATCGGGTTCCAGACCGTTCAGCCACTCGGTCGAGGTGACCAGCAGATAGGCAAGCGCCTGGTGGTTGGTGTCGGTCACGCCGTCCTGGACCTCGAAGAACTTCTGCTTGTAGATGTTGCACCAGGAGTTTTCCTGGCCGTCGACGACACCGGTCTGCAGCGCGCCGTAGACTTCCTTGAAGGCCAGCTTCTGGGCCGATGCGCCCATCGCCTCGATCATCGCGACGGCGACGTCGGAGGTCTGGACCCGGAATTTCAGCCCGGCGGCGTCAGACGGCACCAGCAGCGGCTTCTTGGCCGAGAAGTACTTCATGCCGCTCATCCAGTAGCCGAGACCGGTATAGCCCTGGCTGTCTTCCATGACCTTCAGCAGTTCCTTGCCCTTGGGGCTGTTGGTGAACGCCTTCACCGCGCCCAGGTCGGAGAAGATGAACGGCAGGTCGAATACGCGGTATTTCAGCGTGTAGGCCTCGAACTTCGAAAGCGAGGGGGCGGCCAGTTGGACGTCGCCGAGCAGCAGCGCCTCCATGACCTTGTCGTCGTCGAACAGCGTCGAGTTCGGATAAACTTCCATGCAGGCCTTGCCGTCCATCTCCTTGTTGACGCGGGCGGCGAGCAGGGTCGCCGCGTCACCCTTGGGATGTCCGCTTGCCGCAACCACATGGCTGAACTTGATGACCATCTCGCCAGAGTCGCAGCCTTCCGAGGCCATCGCCTGGCCGGCGGCAAAGGTAAGCGCAAGCGCCGATACGGCGCCGAGAAGCTTTTTCATGGTAGTCCTCCACATTGCGGGCTTTCGCCCGCATCAGGTTAAAAATATCCGGGAAAATGATTTGGACCGCAAGTCGCCCTGCGGTTTCCGTCAGCCTCTCCTCCCAGACGGCAGGGCGCGATGCGCCACAGTCCGCAAAGAAGTCTGCAAGCCGCGTGCCAAGTCGGCGCGGTTTTCTCTGCGTCAGGGAATCCGGTTACCAATCAATGTCTTGGCGAAGCGGAACCGGAAGCGACAGGATTTCCGCGCGCCGCCGCCGTTACGTCTCCTACCCACCGGGCGCGTCCGGCCGGGTAGCTGGCTACCCATCCGCCGCCTGATCGTCACCGACCGAAACGCCGAGGCGCTTGATCTTGTCGTACAGGCCTTTGCGCGACAGTCCGAGCGCCTCGTAGGTCTCTTTCATCCTCCCGCCATGGCGCTTCAGCTCGGTTTCGATCACTGCTTTTTCATAAGCCGCGACGCGCTCGGCCAGCCCGCCCTCGCCCGCGACCGCACCGCCATGGCCGTTGCCCGAAAAGCCCCGCCAAAGGCCAAGCACCCAGCGGTCGGCGATATTGCGCAGTTCGCGCACGTTCCCGGGCCAGTCATGGCCTGCCAATTCGCCCTCCAGCGCCGGCGTCATGTCGGGAATGTCGCGGCGGTAGCGCGCGCGCGCCTCGCGCGCCAGGTGCACGAACAGCAGCGGGATGTCGTCCTTGCGCTCGCGCAGCGGCGGGATCGTCAGTGTGGCGACGCCGAGTCGGTAATAGAGGTCGGCGCGAAACCGGCCGGCCGCGCTTTCCGCCGCCAGGTCCGACTTGGTCGCGGCAACGAACCGGACATCGAGGTCGATCCGCTTGTTCGACCCGAGCCGTTCGACCGCTCGGTGCTCGATGGCGCGCAGCAGCTTGACCTGGAGATCGAGCGGCATCGACTCGATCTCGTCGAGGAACACGGTGCCGCCATTGGCGTGCTCCAGCTTGCCGACCCGCTGCTTTTGCGCGCCGGTAAACGCGCCCGGCTCGTGCCCGAACAACTCGCTTTCGAATATGTCGGCCGGGATCGCGCCGCAATTGATCGCGACGAAATTGGCCGACGCGCGGCCGGAAAAATCGTGCAACGCGCGCGCCACCACCTCCTTGCCCGACCCTGTTTCGCCGAGCACCAGCACATCCACGTCGGTGTCGGCGATCGCGGCGATTTCCTCGCGCAGGCGGCGGATCGCCGGGTCGCGCCCGACAATGCGCGATTCCAAGTCGCTCGCATGCCCGAGCTCGGCGCGCAAGACGCGGTTTTCAAGCACCAGGCGGCGCTGGTGGAGGGCGCGGGTGACGACCGAGACAAGCCGCGCCGTGGCGAACGGCTTTTCGATGAAATCGTAGGCACCGTCGCGCATCGCCTCCACCGCAAGCGCAATGTCGCCATGGCCGGTTATCAGCACCACCGGCAGCGCCGGGTCGATCTCGCAAATCCGCCGCATCACGGTCAGACCGTCGCTGCCCGGCATGCGGATGTCGCTGACCACGACACCGGCGAACAGGCGGTCGATCACGTCGAGCGCCGGATCGGCGCGCGAGAAGGCGCGCACCGGCAGGTCTTCAAGCTCGAGCCCCTGGACCAGCGCGTGACGCAGATCGTCGTCGTCATCGATCAGGATGACACTGGCTTCGCTCATCCGCCCGCCTCCTCGAGCACCGTATCGGCCTTCGCGGCGGCGCTGGCAAGCCGCACGACGAACCGCGCGCCGCCGGCGTCCGACGTGCCCGCCTCAATCGTCCCCTCGAAATCCTTGACCAGGCTGTAGACGATCGACAGGCCGATGCCGATGCCCTCGCCCACGCCCTTGGTCGAGTAGAACGGCTCGAAGATCTGGTCGAGCCCCGCTTCGGCGATTCCGGGCCCGTTGTCCTCGACGATCAACAGGGTCGTGTCGCCATCGCGCGCGGAACTGATCTCGATCACCGGATCCTGCGTCACCTTCTCGGAACCGACACCGGTTAGCGCGTCGATCCCGTTGTTGACGAGGTTGACGATCACCTGGGCCAGGCGGACACGCCCGGCGCGCACATGCAGCGAGCCGTCGAGATTGTCCCGGCGGATCGTGACCCCGACCTTCTTGGCCCGCGGCCCGACCAGCATCAGCGCTTCGTCGACGACCGGCCCGAGTTGCACGTCGTAGACGGTCGTGCCCGGCTTGCGGGCAAAGGCGAGCAGGGTCCTGGAGAGCTCAGACATCCGCTCGACAAGCCCGGATATGCGCTTGAGCGTATCCTTCGCGGCCGCATCCTGCCCGCGTGCGATGAACTGCGCGGCGTTGTCGGCATAGGTGCGGATGGCGGCAAGCGGCTGGTTGTATTCATGGCTGAGCGTCGCCGACATCTGGCCAAGCGCGGCGAGCTTGGCCGCCTGGATCAGTTCGCTTTGCGTGCGGCGCAATTGTATCTCGGCTTCCGTGCGAACCTCGACTTCGTGTTCCAGCGACAGGTTGGAGGCGGACAGCTCGGCGGTCCGGTCTCGCACCAGCCGCTCCAGCCTGAGCGCGCTTGCCCGGTCCCGGCGCAATCGCTGAACCAGCGCCGCGCGACGCTGGATCAGGTACCAGGTGACGATGCCGACGAGCGCGGCGGCAAGCGCGGCGATGATCATCGCGCTCCGGCGGGCGATTTCCACCGGCGAATAGTCGGCCAGCACATGCAGCGTCCAGTTGAGCAGCGGCAAATGGCGGGAGGCCTCCACGGCGCGCCCGCCATCGGCCACGTCGTACACACTCGCCGCCGCATCGACCGGCACCAGGATAGGGTCGCCGCCGGATTTCAGACGGCTCAGTCGCCAGTTGACCCGATTGCCGAGAAAGACGACGTCATCGGCCCCGGTGACGACAATCGGATTGGTGGAAAGCGACCATGCCGCCTCGATCTGGTCGAACCGTACATAGACGGCGATCGCCCCCTTGGCGCGATTGCCCTCGCGCACGGCGGACGCGAAGATATAGGCGCGTTCGTTCTCCTCGAGCGACATGGTTTCGCGCCCGAGCCGGCCCTGCTTCGCAGCCTCGAAAAGCGTCGTCTCCTGCACCGAGGAATTGTCGAAGATGCCCCTCGCCGACGCAAAAATCCGCCCCTCCGCATCGGCGAAAGCGACGTCCTTGGCCCCGGAGAATCCCGCGATCTCGATCGCCTTGGCGCGGGCGGTTTTCCGGTTGTCCGGCTCCCAGGGCCTGTCGAACAAGTTGGCAATGTCGTCGCGCCGGGCCAGCAACGGCGGCAGAAGCCGGTACTTTTCCAGGATCCCGTTGATCGTCTCCTGCTGCAGCGCCAGCGTTTCGCGCGCCGATGCGCGCACCTCGTCGAGCGCGCGGTCCCCGGCGACTTTCTGCAATCCGAGCGCAAGCAGCAGTCCGCCGAGCAGGGTGGCCGCGACCACGGCACGGCCAAGCCGCCTGTATCGGCGCACTAGTTCGTATCCGCTTGCCATGGTTCTGAGCCCTTCATGCGCCTCCCTTGGCCGCCGGATGCCGGATCAGCGCCCGGCGTTCCAGCGAAATGGCCTTGAGAAGAGCATGAACCCGATCACCAGGCTTCAGGTCAAGTTCCGTCACGGATTTGCGCGTGATCCGCGCGCGAAGCCGCTGCTCCCCGAAGGCCAGCGCCAGTTCGGCGAAGGGGCCGTCGTCGGTGACGACTTCGAGCACGGTGACCGACAGCTTGTTGCGGATCGAGATCGCCTCGGGAACCGTGCGTGCAATCGCGATGTCGCGGGCGCGGATGCGCATGCGCACCGCATCGCCGGGCCCAAGCGCCGGCGCGACGAGTTCGATCAACTGGCCCTCGCTTTCGACCAAGGCCGTTCCGAACCCGGTGTCGAGACGCGCGACGCGTCCGTCGATCAGCGCGCTGGCCTCGTGCCGGCCAAGCGCGGGGCCCAGGTCTAGCCGGGCGAACACCTCAGCCGCTGGCCCCGCCGCAACAGCCTGTCCTTGCGACAGCACCACCATCGTGTCGGCGAGCCGGGCCACTTCCTCGATCTCGTGGCTGACATAGACGATTGGAATCCGCGCCTCGTCGCGCACCGCTTCCAGATAGGGGAGGATTTCCTGGCGGCGGCCCTGGTCGAGCGAGCTCAACGGCTCGTCCATCAGCAGGATCGCCGGATCAGACAACAGCGCCCGGCCGATCGCGACGCGCTGGCGTTCGCCGCCCGACAGGCGCGCAGGCATGCGCTCGAGATGTTCGCTAAGCCCGAGCATGTCGATCACCTGCGCAAATCGTTGCGGCTCGGCGCGCCGGCCCGCCAGCGCGGCGTAGCGCAGGTTCCGTTCGACGCTCATATGCGGAAACAGGCGGCCGTCCTGGAACACGAAACCGGTCCGGCGCGCAGCGGCCGCCACGTCGATCCCCGCCGCGCTGTCGAACAGCACCTGCCCGCCACTGGAAATCTTCCCCGACACCGGATGAACCATACCCGCAATGGCCTTGAGGAGCGTTGTCTTTCCCGCGCCGGAATGTCCGAACAGGGCCGTAATCCCCGCGCCGGCCTGGAAAGCGGCATTGATCGCGAACGCGCCTACCTTCAATCGGATATCGACATCCAGCGTCATTTGCCGATCCTCCGGCTCAGGCGGCGCTGCAGCCATTCCGACATCACGACCGCGCCCAGGGCGACGGCGATCGAGAAGGCGATCAGCCTGAGCGCACCCGCCTCTCCGCCCGGACTTTGCAGCAGCGAATAGACAGCCAGCGACAGTGTTTGCGTCTCTCCGGGGATGTTTGAAACGAAGGTGATCGTCGCGCCGAACTCGCCAAGCGCCTTGGCAAAGCCCAGCACGGCCCCCGCCAGGATCCCCGGCAGCGCCAATGGCAGCGTGATCGTCGCGAAGCGCAGCATCCGTCCGGCTCCGAGCGTTTCGGCGGCCTCGAGCAATCCGATATCGATTGCCTCCAGCGACAACCGGATAGGACGCACCAGCAACGGAAACGCCATGACGCCGGCAGCGAGCGCCGCTCCGGTCCAGCGGAAGGCGAACTCGATGCCCAGCACTTCGGCGACCAGTCGCCCGGCCCAGCCCTGGCTGCCGAACCAAAGAAGCAAGGCGTAGCCGGTCACCACCGGCGGCACGACCAGCGGCAGCATGACAACGGCCTGCAGCAGCGTTTTGCCGGCAAAATCGCGCTTGGCCAGTATCCAGGCAACAAGGAAAGCGGGCGGCAGCGCGCACGCAATCGCCGCGAACGCGACCTTGAGTGACAGTGCGACGATGGCGGTTTCGGCCGGCGTCATTTGCCGGCTCCGACGGGCGGCGGGAAAAAACCGGCATCGCGCAGGATCTTTTGTCCCTGCGCACCGCGCAGGAATTCCAGGAAATCGGCCGCGGCCTTTCCGCCGCGAGTCGTCAAAGCGGCGGGATAGAGGACGCGGTCATGGGCCGACGGATCGAACGTGTAGGCGGCGGCGAGATCCGGCGCGACGGCAAGGTCGGAGCGATAGACGATCGCCGCGCCGACCTCGCCGCGCGAGACCAGTTCCAGCGCGACCCGGGCGTTCTCGCCGAACACCGCGTTGGGCCTGACCTTGTTCCACAGTCCGAGATGCTCCAGCGCCTGCTTCGCGTAGATGCCCGCCGGGACGTGGCCGGGATCGCCCATGGCGAAGCGGCCGGCCTCCAGCAGGGTCGCCGGCGTGCTCGTTTGGCTGCCGGAGACGGCTATGATCAATGCGTTCGACGCGATGTCGGCGCGTGTATTTTTGTCGATGGCCCCGCGGTCGCCGACCCAGTCCATCCAGTCCGTGTTGGCTGATATGTAGAGATCGGCCGGCGCGCCGGCGACGACCTGCTTGGCAAGGACGGAACTGGAAGCCGGCACCACCTTGATCGGTATCCCGGTTGAGCCTTCGAACATTGCGCCAGCATGCTCGATCGCGTCCTTCATGCTCGCAGCGGCAAACACGGTCACGCCGTCACCGGCCGAGGCGGAAATGACTCCAAGCAGCAGGAGCAGGATTGACAGGAGATGGACGCAAACTCTCATCGCGGCTTCCGTTGCACGGCTGGATCGCCCACGGGCAGACCGCTGTCGTGCTGCATCTGGCTTCGGAAGGGATAGCCGGCATTGCCCGCGTCCCGGGCGATACGTCCCCCATTTTGTGCGGCAATGCCGCCCCTTGCCGCCGGGCATTTCCCACAAGCAAGGGCACGATGACCGTGCAGTCACCGTGCCCAAATCTACTGTCAGCGGAATGCCCGTGGCAAGGCCTCGTCGAAGGCCGCGTCAGGCCTTCATCTGTGAAACCGTCGACTCGATGTGTTCGACCAGCGCGGCCGGCAGCTTCAGGCGTCCGGCGAGCATGTCGAGATAGCCGCGCTCGGCGCGCGTGTCGGCGACAACCGCCAGCCGCGACGCGGTATAGAGCTCGACACGTTGAGCGTCGGTCTCGGCGGCCGCGACGAGTCCGTCGACATCGACCGGGCGCTCCAACTCGCTCTGCAGGAACTCGGCCTCCTCTGTCTGGAAGCCGGCCATGGCCGCGCGCTCGCCGATCTTTTGCCGCTCCGAATCGTCGATATGGCCGTCGGCGCGCGCCGCCGCGATCATCGCCCGCACCAGCGTGAGCGCAAATTCGCTCTCGCCCTGGGGTGCCCGCGCGGGGTGGAAGCTGCTGTCCTCGGGCGGCGGCAGAATCGCCGGTTCGCCATCGGCGCCGTCGGGCGCGTCACCGTTCTGGTACCGTTTGTAGGCGTTGTAGGCGAGCCCCGCGACGGCCGCCAGGCCGCCGAGTTTCAGCGCCGAGCCCGTGATCGCGCGGCCGGTGCCGGTGCCCAGCAGGATCGCAGCGATCGCGCCGGTGGCAATCGGATTGTCCTTGGCGAGTTGAGTGGCCTGCGACGCCTTTTCGCGCACCGTCGAGTCTGTGCCCGGCACCGTGGTGCCAAGCAAGTCGTCGAGAAGCTTCTTGGGATCGAACATCGGTGTCCTCCGCTGATTGTGCTCCGCCCCGGTTCCGGCAGACAGGTAGGCATGGGTGCGCGTCAATACAATGACGCGAGTCAATCTCAGTTGCCGATGTGCCGCCGTCCTTTCGCCTCGGCGAACTGGACCTGCCGTTGACGCTCGGCGTATCGCTTGCGGTCCGCCTCGCTGCGCGAGTCGTGGCAGTGCGGGCACGAAACGCCTTCCTCGTAGAGTGGCGACGCCCGTTCCTCGACAGTCAGCGGATGGCGGCAGGCGCGGCACAACTCGGCCTTGCCCGGCTCCAGCCCGTGACCGACGGAGACCCGCTCGTCGAACACGAAGCACTCGCCCCGCCACAGGCTTTCCTCCGGCGGCACGTCCTCGAGATATTTCAGAATGCCGCCCTTGAGGTGATAGACCTCGCCGAGGCCGAGCGAGCGGACATAGGCTGTCGCCTTCTCGCACCGTATGCCGCCGGTGCAGAACATCGCCACCTTTTTGCCGGCGAGGAGATTGTGGTTGCGCTCGACCCATTCCGGAAACTCGCGGAACGTGGCGGTGTGCGGATCGATCGCTCGCTCGAATGTGCCGATCGCGATTTCATAATCGTTGCGGGTGTCGACGACGACCGTGTCTTCGTCGGCGATCAGCGCGTTCCAGTCACCCGGCTCGACATAGGCCCCGGTACCCTCCAGAGGATCGATATCGCTGATCCCCATGGTCACGATCTCCTTTTTCAGCCGCACCTTCATGCGATGAAACGGCATGGAGTCCGCGTGCGAATACTTGATCTCGGCGCCCTCGAGTTCCGGCATGGCGGCAAGCCAGGCGACGAGTACATCGATGCCCGCGGCAGGTCCGGCGACGGTTCCGTTGATCCCTTCGCGGGCGAGTAGCAGCGTGCCCTTGATCCCCTCTTTCAGGCACAGCTCCACAAGCGGCTCGCGCAGTTCGGCGAACTGCGGCAACCGGCAGAAGCGGTACAGCGCGGCGATTTTGACGGGCACATCGGACATGCGCCTGCGTCTAGGCCGAAGTTGCCCGCGTTGCAAGATCGGCCATCCGGTCCGGATGGCCGATACGGCTTTCAGGCCGGCTTAAAGAACGGCGAGCGCCATCATTGCCAGACCGACAATGCCCACTGCCCACACGCCCGTGCGCAAATAGGGAATGCCGATCAGGTAGACCGGCCAGTAGACCAGGCGCGCCCAGAAGAAGACCGCAGCGCCCGTTGTCGCCTGACCATCGGCCTTTCCGGCAAAATAGGCGGCGGCGGCGAGTGCGATGAAAAGAACAAAGCTTTCAATCATGTTGTGTGCCGCCCGCTCGGCGCGGCCTACAAACGGCGCCACTTCTTCGTCATGTTCGTGATTGCCCATCATGGCCACGAGCCCTGAAGGGGTCCAAGCCTTGTACCGGGCAAGGCCAGCCAGCATGATCATCAGCCACAGCAGTATGGACGACCAGACAAGATAAACTGCGATAGACATGGTTCCCTCCATCCTCCCGTTTGCGGAAGTTATGACAGAGACTAGCTCGATTCTGGCCGGGAGGCCATTAGGGAGCCGGCGGCTCCAGCATGGCCCGGGTCGCGATCCTAGCCCGCGGAGGGCAGATCCATGCGCCTGGTCAGCCTGATCTGGAGATCGTATTCCGGCCTGTCGCGGCGGCCGACCGTGCCGTTGATGACGCCATCGCCGACCTTGCCGGTCAACACCGTGACGAATTCCTCCTTGGCTTCGCCGTACATGGTGCGCGGCGGTCCGTAGTAATGGACCAGCAGTTCGGCCTCGAACGCGTCCCCGGACAGTTGGTATGTCCCCATCGTGTATTGCCGGTTGTCGCCGCCGACGACGCGTCCCTTTTCGAAAACGAATATGCCGCGATTGTCCCAGCCGAACGGACCGTAGACCTCGCCTGTCCATATGCCATCCACCGACATTCGAAATCCCTCCTGGAACAACCGGCTGCCGAACCCTACCACTCCCATGCCATAGCCGATATAGTTCCGGTTCCATTTCGCACCGTCGAGGCAGGCCTACAACAAGGGGAGCGTTGGTCATGGCAGGGAAGTCGGCGAAGGCCAAAGCCGCATCCGCACCGGGCGAAGCCGGCAACGGCGCGCCGCCTGCGGCACCCAACGGCAATGGCCGGAGCATCAGGCTCAGTACCAAGGTTTACGAAAAGCGGCTCGCCGAATTGCAGGTCGAACTCGTGAAGCTCCAGGAATGGATCAAGCAGGAAGGGTTGAAGGTCGTCGTCATATTCGAGGGGCGCGACGCGGCCGGCAAGGGCGGCGCCATCAAGCGGATCACGCAAAGCCTGAACCCGCGCATTTGCCGCATCGTAGCGCTGGGCACGCCGACCGAGCGCGAAAAGCACCAATGGTATTTCCAGCGCTATGTGCAGCATCTGCCGACGGCGGGCGAAATGGTTCTGTTCGACCGCTCCTGGTACAACAGGGCCGGCGTCGAGCGGGTTATGGGTTTTTGCACGGATGAGGAATACGAGGACTTCCTTCGCTCGTGCCCCGAATTCGAACGCATGCTGGTGCGTTCCGGCATTCTCCTGATCAAGTATTGGTTCTCGGTCAGCGACGAGGAACAGGAACGCCGCTTCCAGAGGCGCATCGACGACAAGACCAAGCGCTGGAAGCTCTCGCCAATGGACCTGGAATCGCGCAAGCGCTGGGTCGAATATTCGCGGGTCAAGGACACGATGTTCGCGCACACCGACATCAAGGAAGCCCCCTGGTTCGTCGTCGAGGCCGACGACAAGAAGCGGGCGCGCCTCAACTGCATCAGCCATTTGCTCAGCATGATCGCCTATGAAGATCTCACCCCTGGGCCGATCGAGTTGCCGCCTCGGCAAAAAGCCGGCGGCTATGTGCGGCCGCCGATCAGCGAACAGACCTTCGTGCCCGACGTCAGTTGAGGCTGCCGGTTCGGGCTTTTCCATATTAACTTATCCACGGCCTCCCGCAGTCCGCGAAAATGGCAGCGCAACCAATCCCGGAGCGTTTGCCATGATACCCGACACCCTGGTTCCCGTTCTTGCCGCCATCGCCCATGACGCCGGTTTTGAACCCGCCGCCATCCTCGCCATCGCCGACGTCGAAAGCGGCGGCCGGGTCTTCGCCCGGATTGATGGCCGCAACGAGCCGCTGATCCGGTTCGAGGGCCACTATTTCGATCGCCGCCTGTCGGGTGCCGCGCGCAACGCTGCCCGCGCCGCGGGGCTTGCCCACCCGGTGGCCGGAAAGGTCGCCAACCCGGCCTCCCAGGCCGCCCGCTGGGCGATGCTGGCCCGCGCCGCCGAAATAGACGCGAAGGCGGCGTACGAGAGCTGCTCCTGGGGCCTCGGCCAGGTGATGGGCGCCCACTGGGCCTGGCTCGGCTATGCCGGCGTCGAGGCGCTGGTGGCCGAAGCGCGCGCCGGTGCGGAAGGCCAGTTGCGGTTGATGCTGCGTTTCATCGACAAGGCGGCGCTGGCGCCCGCGATCCGCCGCCGCGATTGGCCGGCATTCGCGCGCGGCTACAACGGCCCCGCCTATGCCCGCAATCGCTATCACGCGCGCATCGCCAGGGCTTATGCCCGTTATACCGGACGTGAAGATCCGAAACGCCCCACCCCTGCAGCGAGCGCCGATACCCTGCGGAGGGGCATGCACGGACCGGCGATCATGGAACTGCAGCGCTCGCTCGGCGCGCTCGGCTACCCGGTCCGCGCGGATGGCAAGTTTGGGCCGCTGACAGAGAGCGCCGTGCGCCGGTTTCAGCACGATCAGGCGCTCACCGCCGACGGTGTGGCCGGTCCGTTCACCCGCGCCGCGATGGCCCGCGCCATGCCGCTGTCGCGTTTCGGGGTCACGTGGTGGGAACGGTTGAGAACTTTGTTTTGGTCGCCTTTCGGCTGGCTGCGCGCGCTCGTTTCGGGTTAGTGTCATCCAGCCGGAAACTTGCCGCGCAGCCATGGACACAATCCGTGTGCTCTGATATCCGCAGTTAAATCGATTGAAATCCACGCGAGCCAAGACATGCCTCACGCAAAGAAAACGGAAATCCTGCTGTCGATTCTCGACGCCCAGCCGGTCATTCCCGTCCTGCAGATCGCCAATCTGGCAGTCGCCGTCCCCCTGGCGCGGGCGCTCGCCCGCGGTGGTCTGCCGGCCGTGGAGATAACGCTGCGCACGCCCGACGCGCTGGATGCGATCCGCCTCGTCGCCGACGAGGTCGAAGAGGCGATCGTCGGCGCCGGCACGATCCTGTCGCCGCGTCAGTACAACAAGGCGGCGGCGGCCGGTGCGCGGTTCATCGTTTCGCCGGGCACCACCATCGAACTCCTCGAAGCAGCGCGCGACAGCGACGTCCCCCTGCTGCCGGGCGCGAGCACGCCGAGCGAAGTGATGTCGATGCGCGAGGAAGGATATTCGGTCCTGAAATTCTTTCCCGCCGAGCAATCGGGCGGCGCGCCGTTTCTCAAGGCGCTGGCTTCGCCCCTGGCGGAGATTCGCTTCTGTCCGACCGGCGGCATCTCCCCCGCCAATGCCCGCGACTATCTGAGCCTTCCCAACGTCATATGCGTCGGCGGTTCATGGGTTGCGCCTGACAAGCTGGTTGAGGCCGAGGACTGGGACGGTATTACCGAACTGGCTCGTCAGGCGGCGGCACTCACGGCCTCGGCCTGACCGCACCCGATCAGTCCGTCCGTTTGAACTTCGCGACCGACAGGAAGGTCACGGCGTTGCCGGTAAACCGGTGCGGGTCGCCCTGGCGGAGGTCGTTCGAATTGAATCCGGCCGTGTAAATCTCCGCCGGCGCCTCGCGGATGCTTTCCGTGGCCAGCGGCGGCCGCGAAGGCAACGGCACCGGCGCGACAGCCAACGCCCAGCGCGCGCTGTCCGCGCTCACCGGCATCACCCTGGCGCGCGGCTCCGGCCGTGCCTGCGATGCAACCGGACGCGCCGATTTCGGCGTCGTTCTGACATTGCCCAGGACCGCGCTCGCGCGCTGTTCCTTGGGTGCGCTCAGCATGGCCATGCGCGGCGTCGCCGGCTCTTGCCCGGCGGCGATTTTCAGACGGCCGCTTTTCCCGTCGGTCATGATTTCCGGACGCGTGCGCGGTACAACGGAAATCACCCGGCCGCCCTTGTCGCCATTTTCCGGCAGGCCGCTGGCCGTGCGCCGCGGGTTTTCCGCAAAGGCAGCCAGCACGGCGATCTGGTCGCGGGCAGGACGGGGCAAGGGCGCCACTGCGGTCAGGCCCGGCGCGATGCTCGCCGTCGCAGCGGGAACGGCGTCGGCTTCCCCGGCGGCATTGGCTTCCGATTGCGGGCGCGACGACGGCAACGGCACGTTCAGCGCAACAGCGACAGGCAATTCGCCGGCCTCGGGCTCGGCAGCCGCCACGGCCCGCGGATTGGCGGCCGGCAGCGGTACGACGCCTGGCGACAGTTTGGCGATGATGGCCGCCGGATCGTCGGCCGGCGTTTCGGCTGCAGTCGCCGGAGCAGCTTCAGCTTCGTTCGAGACGACCGCCACACCCGGCAATTGCTTGCCGGGCTGGGGTGCGGCCTCACGCGGCGCCTGCTTCGGTTTCGCGGCGAAATCGGCGCTGCTTTCCTCTTCCTCGTCGACCCCGCCGCCGAACAGCGCGGCGAGCAATCCCTTGCCAAAACCGTTTCCGGTGTCTCTGGGTTGCGAGTCATTGCGCGCGCGCGTCGGAGTGTTGTTCGATGCGACCAGGGTTGTTGTCGAGCGGTCGATCCTGACCGGAGCGCCCTTGCGCCGGCGATATTCGGCCAGCGCCTGCTTGTAGCCCGGCAGGGGTTTGCCGTCGGTCGGCAGATGCAGCGTCTTCCCGTCCGGGAAAAGACGGACCAGTTCCTTGCGGCTCATGCGCGGCCAGGCACGCACATTACCGACATCGAGGTGCACGAAAGGCGACCCGGATCGCGGATAATAACCAACGCCTCCGCCGCCGATCTTGAACCCGATCGCGCGCAGTTTGGAGAGCGGCACGCCGGGGATGTAGAAGTCCATCGCCTTGCCGAGCATGTGCTGGCTCTTCTTGGCCTGACCGCCGCGCGTGCGCCTCAGCATCTCGTTGGTCGCCGGCGAACGATAGCCCGAGATGACGTGGATGTATTCGCGCGATCCGGTGCGCCGGTAAGCTTCCCAGACGACGTCGAACAGACGCGGATCCATCTTGGTCGGCTCGTTTCGCCGCCAGTCGCGCAGAAAGCGGTTGAGCTTCTGTAGGCCGGCCTGCGAATAGCGACCGTTGACCTTGTAGGTGATCTCGGCGCGTTCGCCGGTGTGCACGTAGTAGAGCTTCAGTGTTCGTTTTTCGGCGCTGGCCTCGCCCGTCGCCGACAGGGCAATCAGCATCGCGGCCAGCAGGCACACAGCCCACCGGACCCCCGGCACGCGCGATATCGCACTGTCCCACTTATTCAGTCGTGAAAAGACCAAATGACCCGCCTTGCAGGCTCGTGTTGTCCCCGGACACTTCGGCGAGAAGTCGTCCCTTGCCCAAAGTATCAGCCCGAATGGTTAATCGCCGCTTATTGATGCCAATTGCGGTAAGACCATGGCAACATGCTTCCCTCCCCCGGACTCTCTACCACAGGGTAAACAAAGCACTAACCAGGAAATTTATCGCACCGATCGCGGGTCTGTGAATTGATGTGGATCACGAAGCGAGTTTTTGCAGCCGGCCCTCGTCGGGCTCGATCCCGAATTCCTTGAGCTTGCGATAGAGGGTCGACCGGCCGATGCCGAGGCGGCGCGCCACCTCGCTCATCTGCCCGCGATAATGATCTATCGCAAACAGGATCATCTCGCGTTCGATGTCGGCAAGCATGCGCAACTCGCCACGCTCGTCCAGCGTCCGCAGCGTTCCGCGCGAGAGGCTCGCCGGCCTGGCCGGCTCGACGGTGGGCTCCGTGCGCTCCACCGGCCCGGGGCTGACCTGCGCCGGTTCTTCCGGCGATCCAAGGACGCTCGCCAGATCGATCCCGTCAACCTGGGCGCGGATCTGCGGAAACTCCTCGGCCGTCAGAACCTCGCCCTCGGCCAGCACCATCGCCCTGAAGATCGCGTTCTCCAGTTGGCGGATATTGCCCGGCCAGTCATAGGCCCTGAGGATCGCCAGTGCAGCGTCGTCGATGCCGGAGACTGCATTGCCGGTTTTTTCATCGGCGAACTGCTTGATGAAGTAGTCAGCCAGCAGCGGAATGTCGTCCCGGCGCTCGCGCAACGGCGGCACACGGATCGGGAAAACATTGAGACGATAGAACAGGTCCTCGCGGAAACTGCCATCGCGTACCGCCTGCAAAAGATCGCGGTGCGTCGCCGAAATGATACGAATATCAACCTTTTGCGACTTTTTCCCGCCGACGGGATCGACCTCGCCCTCCTGCACCGCGCGCAGCAGCTTGACCTGTGCGTCCAGCGGCAAATCGCCGATCTCGTCGAGAAACAGCGTCCCGCCATTGGCCTCGACGAACTTGCCGACATGCTTGTCGGTGGCGCCCGTGAACGACCCTTTTTCATGGCCGAACAGGATGCTCTCGACCAGGTTTTCGGGAATGGCGCCGCAATTAACGGTGACGAACGGACCACCGCTGCGATTGCCCGAACCGCGGATCGCCCGGGCGACCAGTTCCTTGCCGACGCCCGACTCGCCTTCGACCATGATCGGTATGTTCGAGGCTGCCGCCTTGCGGGCAAGTTGCAACACGCGGTCCATCGTTTCCGACCGCGTGACAATGTCCTTGAAGGTGATTGTGCCCACTGCTGGCCGGCGCACCTTCTTCGACGCGCCTTCCATCTCCTCCACCTTGAGCGCACTCGATACGGCGTTCAGGAGGCGGTCCGGCGAAACCGGCTTGACCACGAAATCGAAAGCGCCGGCACGCATAGCCCCTATAACGGTGTCGATGCCACCTTTCGCCGTCTGCACGATGACCGGCGCTTCCATCGCCTGCGCGCGCATCGACTTGAGGACCGACAGGCCGTCCAGGTCGGGCATGACCAGGTCGAGCACGACAGCCGCGACATCGCCGCCGTCCGGCCCGGTCAACAGCTTCAGCGCCGCCTCGCCGCCCTCGGCCTGCAATACTCTGTAACCAAATTTGACCAACGCGGCCTCTGCAAGGCGGCGCTGGACAGGATCGTCGTCAACGACAAGTATCGTTCTGGTCATGAATGCTCGAAACTTCGATTTGGTTTTAGATCGTCCATGGACCAACATGGCACAGAGCCCTAAACAGGCACTCAAGAAACGGGATTAACAGGAGCTTACCCGTGAACCACGGATCACGAGACGAGGCTGCGGTTTGCCGGGCGCATCCGGAAAGCCGTCCGGGCCAGATGCCATTGAATTCGGCGGATCGCAGGTCCGGGGCGGCAGCCGCGATCGGCGCCCTGCCCGAATGGAGCCTGGCCGATCTCTACCCGTCGGCCGACAGTGCCGAACTGGCCGCCGATCTCGTGCGCGCCGACGAGCTGGCAATCGCGTTCGAGGAAAAATGGAAACGCAACCTGGCCGCGGAAGCCGAGAACGGTGCAGGCGGCAAGCTCGGCGAGGCGATGCGCGAATACGAGGAACTTGAGGACCTGCTCGGACGGATCATGTCCTATGCGGGCCTCGTCTATGCCGGCGACACGTCGGACCCGGCGCGCGCCAAACTATACGGCGACATCTCCGAAAAGATGACCTCGGCGACGTCGCACCTGCTGTTCTTTGCGCTCGAACTCAACCGCATCGACGACCAGGCCATCGAGGCCACGCTCCGGGCCGATCCGGAGTTCGGCCGCTACCGGCCGTGGGTCGAGGATCTGCGCAAGGACAAGCCCTACCAGCTCGAAGACCGCGTCGAGCAGCTCTTTCACGAAAAGTCGGTCACCGGGCGCGGCGCCTGGAACCGGCTTTTCGACGAGACGATCACGGCTCTGTCCTTTACCGTTGACGGTGACACCCTTGCGCTGGAGTCCACGCTCAACCTGTTGCAGGACCATGACTCGGATATACGCCGCAAGGCCTCAGACGCCCTGGCCACTACGTTCCGGCGCAACCTGCGGACCTTCACGCTGATCACGAACACGCTGGCAAAGGACAAGGAGATATCAGATCGCTGGCGCGGTTTCGAGGATATCGCCGACTCGCGCCACCTCGCCAACCGTGTCGAACGCGAGGTTGTCGACGCACTCGCCGAAGCGGTCAGAAATGCCTATCCGCGGCTGTCGCATCGCTATTACGCGATGAAGGCCAGGTGGCTCGGCATGAAGCAGATGAACCACTGGGACCGTAACGCGCCGCTGCCGGAGACGCCGAAATCCGAAATCTCGTGGGAAGCTGCCCGGCGCACGGTTCTCGACGCCTATCACGGCTTTGCGCCCGAGATGGCGGAGATCGCAAGCCGGTTCTTCGACCGCAACTGGATCGACGCGGCAACGCGGCCGGGCAAGTCGCCGGGTGCCTTCGCCCATCCAACCGTGCCTTCGGTCCACCCCTACGTGCTGCTCAACTACCAGGGCAAGCCGCGCGACGTGATGACGCTGGCCCACGAACTCGGCCACGGCGTCCACCAGGTGCTGGCGGGCGAACAGGGCGCGCTGATGGCCGCGACACCGCTGACGCTTGCCGAGACCGCCTCCGTCTTCGGCGAGATGCTGACCTTCCGCTCGCTGCTCGAAGCCACTGCCGACCCGCGCGAACGCAAGGCGATGCTGGCGCAGAAGGTCGAGGACATGATCAACACGGTCGTGCGCCAGATCGCCTTTTACGAATTCGAACGCAAGGTTCACACCGAGCGGCGCAAGGGCGAGCTGACCGCCGAACAGATCGGCGAATTGTGGATGTCGGTCCAGGGCGACAGCCTCGGACCGGCAATCGAGTTGCGCGACGGCTATGAGGTGTTCTGGGCCTATATCCCGCACTTCATCCATTCGCCCTTCTATGTCTATGCATATGCCTTCGGCGACTGCCTCGTGAACTCGCTCTACGCGGTCTACCAGAACGCCGACAGCGGCTTTCAGGAAAAGTATTTCGACATGCTGCGCGCCGGCGGTACCAAGCATCATGCGGAACTGCTGGCGCCCTTCGGACTGGACGCCTCCGACCCGGCCTTCTGGCAAAAGGGACTCAGTGTCATCGAAGGGCTGATCGATGAATTGGAGGCGATGGAGGCGTGACGGGCGCCGGCCCTGCCCATACGCCCTATGACGGATCATCGACGCCATTCACGATCGGATTGCAGCCGCTCGATCCGGATGAATGGATCGAAATCGACGAAAACTACATCTCCTTCCTGGCCGAGAAGGACCGGCTGATCGCCGAGCGCCCGGGCGACGTATTCGCGGCCGAGCCGGGAACCGAGGGCGCGCAACGCGAGGTCCTGGAACTGGTGGTCGACCACCTGAACCGGGGCCGGGCGCACATTTTCCCTGGCCGTGCCGAGCGGGATTTTCTCGGCGATCGGCTCCCGCGCTTCCAGATTCACGGCTCGAATGAAGCGCCGCTGCAGATCGCGGCGCGCTTCGTGCAGGAAGACCTCGTTCTCATGCGCCGGTCTGAAAATGGCTGGCGGCTCGTCGCGGCCTCGCTGTGTTTTCCGTCGTCCTGGTCGCTGGCGGAAAAGTTCGCCCGACCGCTGGCCGACATCCACGAACCGGTTCCCGGTTTCGGCCGTGATACCCGCAATGCGGCGCTGATCGACCGGATCTTCGACAATCTGAAGATCGATCAGCCGGTCGAACGCTTCAACTGGTCGCTGCAGCGAGATGCCACGCTGCATCATCCGCTTTCCAAGGCGCTGCGCGACCGGAGCCCTGAGCAAGCGGGCGGTGCTGGTCTCGGGAGCGACCCGGCCGGCAGGTCCTTCATCCGCGTGGAGCGCCAAACGCTGCGCAAGCTGCCGCGGTCCGGCGACATCCTGTTCACGATCCGCATCCACCTCGACCCGCTGGACGTGCTGCGCGGCCACCGGCAACTCGCGGCCGCCTTCGCGGAGCAGCTTGCGGCGCTGACCGGCGAACAGCTTGACTACAAGGCGATCGCGGCGGAGCGCGACCGGCTCGTCGCCGCGCTTCGCGCGATCGCCGCATCTTAGCCGCTCGAAGCGAGCTTGCCCTTTATTGTGACAGCGATGTGTGCTTTTTGCCCCGTTGATCAACACGCGATGAGGAGAGATCAATGGCGGACAAGGTCTGGCCCGTATACGGCGAAATCACCGGACCGGTCGTGATGATCGGATTCGGCTCGATCGGGCGTGGAACGCTGCCGTTGATCGAACGCCATTTCAAGTTCGACAAGTCGCGCATGGTCGTGATCGATCCGCACCCCGAAGGTGAAGGCGCGGAGATCCTGAAGAATCACGGCGTCCGCTACATTCACCAGGCGATCACCCGTGAAAACTACGAGGACGTGCTCAAGCCGTTGCTGACCGAAGGCGGCGGCCAGGCCTTTTGCGTCAACCTTTCGGTCGACACCTCTTCGCTCGACCTGATGAAGTTCTGCCGCGAACTCGGCGCGCTCTACATCGACACGGTCGTCGAACCCTGGCTCGGCTTCTATTTCGACAACACGGCCGGCAACGAGGCCCGCACCAATTACGCACTGCGCGAGACGGTTCGCACCGAGAAACGCAAGAATCCGGGCGGCACGACCGCGGTCTCGTGCTGCGGCGCCAATCCGGGCATGGTTTCCTGGTTCGTCAAGCAGGCCCTGGTCAATCTGGCCGCCGATCTTGGCATGAACTATCCCGAACCTGCCGCCGACGACCGCGCCGGCTGGGCCAAGATGATGAAGAAGCTCGGCGTCAAGGGCGTCCACATCGCCGAACGCGACACCCAGCGCGCGCGCCATCCCAAGCCACTCAACACGTTCTGGAACACATGGTCCGTCGAGGGCTTCATTTCCGAGGGCCTGCAGCCGTCCGAGCTCGGCTGGGGCACCCACGAGGACTGGAAGCCGAAGAACGCCCGCAAGCACAAGAAGGGCAATAAGGCTGCGATCTATCTCGAGCAGCCCGGCGCCAACACGCGCGTGCGCACCTGGTGCCCGACGCCCGGACCGCAATACGGTTTCCTCGTCACGCACAATGAATCGATCTCGATCGCCGACTACTTCACGGTCCGCGACAAGAAGGGCAAGGTGATCTTCCGCCCGACCTGCCACTATGCCTACCACCCGGCCAATGACGCGGTGCTGTCGCTGCATGAAATGTTCGGCAATGGCGGCAACGCCCAGCCTGTGCTGCACGTGCTCGACGAAAACGAGCTTGTCGACGGCATCGACGAACTCGGCGTCCTGCTCTACGGCCACAGGAAAAACGCCTACTGGTACGGATCCCAGCTGTCGGTGGAGGAAACGCGCGAATTGGCGCCCTACCAGAACGCGACCGGCCTCCAGGTGACCTCCGCCGTCCTGGCGGGCATGGTCTGGGCGCTGGAGAACCCTCAGGCCGGAATCGTCGAGACCGACGAAATGGATTACCGACGCTGCCTCGAAGTGCAGATGCCGTATCTCGGTCCGGTCAAGGGGTACTACACCGATTGGACTCCGCTCGACGGCCGCCCCGGCCTGTTCCCGGAAGACATCGACAAGAAGGACCCATGGCAGTTCCGCAACATCCTGGTGCGGTAGGCCGCGCCGGGAATTGCGATTGCGCGCGGCATTGACCCCGGTCAATGTTCCATGACGCATGAACGAATATATTTACATTCGTTCATGCGTAATCGCACCCTAGGGAGTCCGCCATGTCCGTTGCAAGGATGACCAGTATCGTCGCGCTCTGGCTGGCCGTAACGGCCGGCGGGACGCTGGCCGGCCCGATCGCCGATTTCAAGGCCGAGATGGCCGATGCCTATGGCGTCTACCGCATGGCCCTGTTTGCGACGAATTCGGGTGACACCGGAAGATCGGGCAAGGCCATCGCCGGCTTCGAGGCCCGATGGAAAGCGCTGTCCGAACATTGGTCGGCCACGCCGCCGCCTCACCTGAGCGAGGATGGCGCACTTGCTGCGACCTTTGACGACGTCGCCGAAATCGCCGCGAACGCTCGGGCGAAGGCGAAGCAAGGCGACCTCGCCGGTTCGCATGAGGTCCTGGAAAAAATCCGCGATTCCATCAGCGAACTGAACAGGCGCAACGGCGTCGTGACGTTTTCCGACCGCATGAACGCCTATCACGAGAAGATGGAGCATGTGATCGGCGCGACCTACGCAGGCGACGGGGCGATGCAGGACGCGATCGCCGATGCCGCCGTACTGGACTACCTGGCCGATCGGCTGGCGACCGCGGCGCCTGCGGCTTACGCCCAGGACGAAACGTTCGACAAGGCGCTCACGGGCCTGCGTGGATCGGTCGCCGCCCTGGACAAAGCCGCCCGCGCGGGCGACAGCGCTGCCGTGCAGAAAGCAAAGGCGGGCCTGAAAAAACCGTACGCGATGCTTTTCCTCAAGTTCGGATAGAAAGAATCGACGCAAGAAGGGCGCGATCATCGCAGGTATCGGCAAAAGCAAGGCAGGCAGCTATTCGCCTTGCTTTTGCCCCACGGCCGGTCAAGAATTGATTGCCTCGACGAGGAGAGGGGAAAGATATGATGCGCAAACTCACAGTTCTTTGCGTGCTTGGAACGGCGGCGGCCGTTGCCGGGTGTCAAAGCGCCGGACCGCGGACCGCCCGCCTGGACCGGACCGGCGTCGAAGGGTCCTGGATCAGCACCGACGGCGTAGCGGTTTCGAGTTTCAACAGAGGCGCGTTCGAAACGGTTGCAACCGATACCGGCAACAAGCTGGCCGACGGCAGCTATGTGCATATCAGCGCGAATACGGTCCAGATCACCGTCAATTCGCTGATCCGTCAGACGACCGCGACGGTCAATTGCGCGCAGATTTCGACCAATCAGCTCAATTGCACCGCCGAGGGCGGACAGCAATTCACCCTCGTGCGACGGACAACCGGCTGACACCCCAAGTCCGGACCGGGCGCCGCAATGGCGCCCATTTTTTCTAATATCCCCGCGCTTGTCTGTCCATTGGTCGCTTGCGCCCCTTCTTCGCCTTCTGCGATAACGTTGACGGAAATCGGAGAGGGGGAAACATGAGCGCGCACTTCGATCAGGCCGAAATCCGTGATCCGGCAAAGCGGGAAGCCGAGCTTTTCGAGCGCCTGCCGGACTTCCTGGCCCACGCCATGGCCGCCGCGTCCGGCCTCGGCGCATGGCTCGCCGGTGTCGATCCGGCGAAGGTGACGTCGCGCGCCGCGCTCGCCGAATTGCCGGTCCTGCGCAAGGCCGAATTGATGGAACGCCAGCTCGCCGAGCCGCCGTTCGGCGGTTTTGCCAACCCGGCCGCGCTGAAAGGCAATCGCGTATTCGTTTCGCCCGGACCGATCTGGGAACCGCAGGGGATCGGCCCCGACCCGTGGGGCGCGTCACGCGCCTTCTTTGCGGCCGGCATTCGCCCCGGAGACGTCGTCCACAACGCCTTCTCCTATCACCTGACGCCGGGCGGTTTCATTCTTGACGAGGGCGCGCGCGCATATGGTTGCACCGTATTTCCCGCCGGGGTCGGCAACACCGACATGCAGGTCGATGCGGCCGCGGCCCTCAAACCCGGGGTCTACACCGGCACACCCGATTTCCTGAAAGTGATGCTCGACCGCGCCGCCGAGTCGGGCAAGGACCTGTCCTCGTTCAAACGCGCCATGGTGTCCGGTGGGGCGCTGTTCCCGTCGCTGCGCGAGGAATACCGCCAGCGCGGCGTGCACGTGATGCAGACCTACGCCACCGCCGAATTCGGGATCATCGCCTATGAAACCGCCGACGCCGACGGCAAGGTCCATCCCGGTATGGTGCTGAACGAGAACCTGATCCTCGAGATCGTTCGTCCCGGAACCGGCGATCCCGTCGCCGAGGGCGAAGTCGGCGAAGTCGTGGTGACGTCTTTCAACGAGGCCTACCCGATGGTCCGACTCGGCACCGGCGACCTGTCGGCCATCCTGCCGGGCCGGTCGCCCTGCGGGCGCACGAATACACGGATCAAGGGCTGGATGGGCCGTGCCGACCAGCGCACCAAGATCAAGGGAATGTTTGTCGATCCCAAACAGGTTGCCGACTTGCTGAAGCGTCACCCCGAAGTCCTCAAGGCTCGTCTCGTCGTCGCCCGCAAGGGAGCCTCGGATGCGATGACCCTGCTGGTCGAGGAACGCGGCGACGCCGATGCGGCGGCGATTGCAGCTTCGCTGCGCGAGATCACCAAGCTCGGCGGCGACATCCAGATCGTCGAGGCGGGAACGTTGCCGAATGACGGCAAGGTGATCGCGGACGAACGCGACTACAACGGCTGAAAATACACGCACGGCGCGATCGCATTTTCGCAGGCAACCGATTCTCCTTGCATAGCGGCCAAGGCGATGGAAACATTGCCCCACAAGGACGGTCAAAGGCCCGTCGCAATGATGCGCTACGGAGCCGTCTGCGAAATCAATCAGGAGAACGCGTCATGAAAAGGACAGCCCTCGTCGCCACCCTTTCAGCCTCCGTACTCGCCATCAGCGCGGGTCAGGCATTTGCCGAATACAGCCTGAACATCCTCCACATCAACGATTGGCACAGCCGCATCGAATCGATCAGCAAGTATGATTCGACTTGTTCAGCGGAGGACGAAGGCGAGGGCAAGTGCTTTGGCGGCGCCGCCCGTCTGGTCACGGCGGTCCGCGAGGCGCGCGCGGCGATGTCCGGCGACAACGTGATCTTCCTCAACGCCGGCGACAATTTCCAGGGCTCGCTGTTCTACACCACATACAAGGGGGCCGCCGAGGCCGAGTTCCTCGGTGTCATGAAGCCGGACGTGATGACCGTCGGCAACCACGAGTTCGACGACGGGGAAGAGGGCCTTGCGGGCTTCCTCGACAAGGTCGGCTTCCCGGTCATTTCCTCCAACATTCTCGCCAGCGATAAATCCAAGCTGAACGGCCGGATCAACCCCTCCATCGTCGTGGAGATAGGCGGCCAGAAGATCGGCGTCATCGGCGCTGTCGCCAACGATACGGCCGAACTGTCCTCTCCCGGCGATAACGTGCTGATCACCCAGGACGTCGCCGGCGTCGCCGCCGCGGTCAAGGAACTCGAAAGCCAGGGTATCAACAAGATTATCGCCCTCACCCATGTCGGCTACGCGCGCGACGTCGACGCGATCGCCAAGATCCCGGGCGTCGATGTGGTCGTCGGCGGGCACTCCCATACCTACCTGGCCAACAATGACGACAAGGCGGCCGGCCCCTATCCGACCTGGGTCGACAACCCGTCGGGCGAGAAGGTGCCCGTCGTACAGGCCGGGTCCTACTCGAAGTATCTTGGCGAACTCAAGGTTACCTTCGACGACGACGGCGTCGTGACCGGCGCCACCGGCGCGCCAATGCTGCTCGACGCATCGGTCAAGCCCGACGAGGCCGTGACAGCCCGCATCAAGGAACTCGGTGCTCCGATCGAGGCGCTCAAGGCGAAGCCGGTATCGCAATCGACCGGGCCGATCGAGGGCAGCCGCGAAGTCTGCCGCGCGATGGAATGCGCCATGGGCGACCTCGTCGCCGACGCCATGCTCGACCGGGTCAAGAGCCAGGGCATCCAGATTGCTGTCCAGAACGGCGGCGGGCTGCGCGCCTCCATCGATGCCGGCGAGATCACCATGGGCGAAGTGCTGACGGTCCTGCCGTTCCAGAACACTCTGTCCACGTTCCAACTGAAGGGTTCAGACGTGGTTGCCGCGCTGGAAAACGGCGTCAGCCAGATCGAGGAAGGCGCGGGCCGTTTCCCGCAGGTTGCCGGATTGAAATTCTCCTTCGACAAGTCGAAAGAGCCCGGAAACCGTGTTTCCAACGTGATGGTTATGGACGGCGACGGCTACAAACCGATCGATCCGGCCAAGACATATGGCGTTGTCTCCAACAACTTCATGCGCGCCGGCGGTGACGGCTACAAGGTGTTCGCCTCCAACGGCATGAACGCCTATGACTACGGTCCGGGACTGGAGCAGGTGGTGGCCGACTATCTCGCCGCCAACGCGCCCTACCAGCCGCTTGGCGACACCGGCCGCATCACCGACGTCACGCCGATGATGACGGAGGAAAAGCCTGCCGGGGACATGAAGGCCGAAGAGCCCAAGGCGGAAATGAAAGCGGAGGAGCCCAAGGCCGAGATGAAAACCGAAATGAAGCCGGCCGAAGATAAGATGATGATGAAAGGCGAGGAGTACGTCATTCAGAAGGGTGACAATTTCTGGGATCTTTCGCGCAAGTTCTACGGCGACGCCCGCATGTGGAACAAGCTCGCCGAGGCCAATCCCTCGATGAAGGCGAAGGGCCTCCAGATCGGCGCCAAGATCACCGTTCCGCCCGCCAACTGAGCGCTGCGGACGACGTCCGGAACATCCCACGGAAAAAACCGGCCCGCCCCTGACCACGGGGCGGGTTTTGACTATATAGGGCCGCGAGAACCGGTACTCGCAGGAGGGGAAGCATGACATCGACGCCGATCGAAACGGCACCGGCAGGCGCGGCTGCCGCCCTGCCCGCAGGTCATCCCCCGGTGAAGATCGGCAAGGTCGGCGTGCTGCTCGTCAATCTCGGCACGCCCGACGGCACCGACTATGCGCCGATGCGGCGCTATCTCAGGGAGTTCCTCTCCGACAGGCGCGTCATCGAGTGGCCGCGCGCGCTCTGGTATCCGATCCTGTACGGCATCGTGCTCAACACCCGCCCGAAACGCTCGGGCGCCGCCTACAGGAAAATCTGGAACGTGGAGCGCGACGAATCGCCGTTGCGCACCTTCACCCGGTCCCAGACCGAAAAACTCGGCGAGGCGCTGGCCGACAAGCCGGATGTCGTGGTCGACTGGGCGATGCGCTACGGCAATCCGTCGATGGAGAGCGTGACCCGCGGGATGATCGAGGCGGGCTGCGACCGCATCGTCATGTTTCCGCTCTACCCGCAATATTCGGCGACCACGACGGCGACGGTGAATGACAAGTTCTTCGCGGCGCTGATGAAGATGCGCTGGCAGCCGGCGATCCGGACCGTGCCCGCCTATCACGACGAACCGGCCTATATCGAGGCCCTCGCCCACTCGATCGAGAAGCGACTGGCGGCACTCGATTTCACGCCCGAAGTTGTGATCGCGTCCTATCACGGCATTCCCAAGGACTATTTCGAAAAGGGCGACCCCTATCACTGCCACTGCATGAAAACGACGCGGCTGCTGCGCGAGCGCCTCGGCTGGGACGAAAGCCGGCTCATCACGACCTTTCAGTCCCGCTTCGGTCCGCAGGAATGGCTTCAGCCCTACACCGACAAGACGGTCGAGAAGCTGGCCCGGGAAGGTGTGAAATCGATCGCGGTGCTCAACCCTGGCTTCGTGTCCGATTGCCTGGAAACGCTTGAGGAGATCGCCGGGGAAGCCGGCGAGATCTTTCATGCCGCTGGGGGCGAGAACTTCGCCCACATCCCCTGTCTCAATGACGGCGATGACGGCATGAAGGTGATCGAGACCGTCGTCAGGCGCGAACTGGCCGGCTGGGCGTAGTCGGCTCGACAGGATGCCATTCGGCATTGGCTTTCTTACAATTCTGCCGATAATCCTTATCTAATGTTTGTCGATTGAGGCCAGACGCCGGTCCGCCGGCCGGTCATGCTGCAACAGGAGGCTTAGATGCCGTTTACCGGTTTTGACATCGGAATTGCCGTTCTCACCCTGCTGGTCATCCTGGTCCTGTTTGCAGGCATCAAGACCGTACCGCAGGGCTACAACTACACGGTCGAGCGCTTCGGCAAATATACCCGTACCCTGGACCCCGGCCTCAACCTCATCGTGCCGTTCTTCGACCGGATCGGCGCACGAATGAACATGATGGAACAGGTGCTTGATGTCCCGACCCAGGAGGTCATCACCCGCGACAACGCCACGGTGGCCGTCGACGGCGTCGCTTTCTACCAGGTACTCAATGCGCCCCAGGCCGCCTATCAGGTGCTTGGACTTCAAAATGCCATTCTCAACCTGACGATGACCAATATCCGTTCGGTCATGGGGTCGATGGACCTCGACGAGTTGCTGTCGAACCGCGACGCGATCAACGAGCGGCTGTTGCGCATCGTCGACGAGGCCGCGAACCCGTGGGGCATCAAGATGACCCGCGTCGAGATCAAGGACATCAATCCGCCGACCGACCTGGTCGACTCCATGGCCCGCCAGATGAAGGCGGAACGCGACAAGCGCGCCGAGATCCTGGAAGCCGAGGGACGCAAGCGCGGACAGGTGCTTGATGCGGAGGGCCGCAAGGAAGCGGCGTTCCTCGATGCCGAGGCGCGCGAGCGCGCCGCCGAAGCCGAGGCAAAGGCAACCCGTCTGGTTTCCGAGGCCATAGCCCAGGGCGATGTCCAGGCGATTAACTATTTCGTGGCCCAGCGCTACACCGAAGCCATGGCAAAGATCGGCGCCGCGCCAAATTCCAAGATCGTGCTCATGCCGTTCGAGGCTTCATCGCTGATCGGCTCTCTCGGCGGCATCGGAGCCATTGCGAAGGAAGTGTTCGGCGACGCCGAAACCCAGCCCGCTGGCCGGCGCGGCAGTCGGGTTCCGGCAAGCGGCCGCACCGGTGGTGACAGCGGGGGAAGCACATCGTGATACTGGGCATCCTCAACGAACTCGGCCCGTGGACCTGGATCATTCTGGGATTTGTCCTGCTGGCGGCCGAAATCGCGGCGCCGGGCGTGTTCCTGATATGGATCGGTCTCGCCGCCCTGGTCGTCGGCATCATCTCGCTGGTGATCTGGGGACCCGGCGCGGCGCTCTGGACCTGGGAGGTCCAGGTGCTCGTTTTTCTCGCCATGTCCGGCCTGTCGGTCCTGGCCGGCAAGCGCCTTGTCGGCGGCAAGGAGGGGGACTCAGACCTTCCGCTCCTCAACCGTCGTTCCGAGCAATTCGTCGGCCGCACCGTGACGCTGGCCGACCCGATCGTCAACGGCTTTGGCCGCGCCCGCATCGGGGATTCCTCTTGGCGGGTACGTGGCGAGGATGCCGCGGCCGGTACGCGGGTCAGGATCGTGCGCGTCGAGGAAAACGATCTGGTGGTCGAAGCCGAATAGGCTGGCTGGTCGCTGCCGCGGGCGGCCTGGTGTGTCAGGCCACGCCGAGCCGCAGAAGATCGTGGAAATG
>JBNLDE010000081.1:0-1653 GCA_050304175.1 Zhengella sp.
GACCAGCTCTCGCCCTTGCGCTCGATCCCCTCGCGCTTGACCATGGCCAGCACGGTCGAGGCCTGTTCGCCGCCCATCACCGAGATGCGGGCATTCGGCCACATCCACAGGAACCGGGGCGAGTAGGCGCGTCCGCACATGCCGTAATTGCCGGCGCCGAACGAGCCGCCGATGATGATTGTCACCTTCGGCACTTTTGCCGTGGCCACCGCGGTGACCAGCTTGGCGCCGTCCTTGGCGATGCCGCCGGCTTCCGCCTTGCGGCCGACCATGAAGCCGGTGATGTTCTGCAGGAACACGAGCGGGATCTTGCGTTGGCAGCACAGTTCGATGAAATGCGCGCCCTTGAGCGCGCTTTCCGAAAACAGCACGCCATTGTTGCCGAGAATGCCGACCGGCATGCCGTGGATATGGGCGAAGCCGGTCACCAGCGTGGTGCCGTAATTGGCCTTGAACTCGTCGAACTCGGAGCCGTCGACGGTGCGCGCGATCACCTCGCGCACATCGTAGGGCTGGCGCAGCGACGGCGGCACGATGCCGTAGATCTCATCCGCCGCGTAAAGCGGCGGAATCGGATCGGCAAGCGTCAGGCCCAACCGTTTCTTTCGATTCAGGTTTTTGACGATGCGCCGCACGATCGCGAGCGCGTGGGCGTCGTCGGTCGCATAGTGATCGGCCACCCCGCTCTCGCGCGTGTGCAGGTCCGCGCCGCCCAGTTCCTCGGCGGTAACGTCCTCGCCGGTCGCCGCCTTCACCAGCGGCGGCCCGCCGAGAAAGATGGTCGCCTGCTTGCGCACCATGATCGTCTCGTCGCTCATCGCCGGCACATAGGCGCCGCCCGCCGTGCACGAACCCATCACGCAGGCGATCTGCGGAATGCCGGCCGCGCTCAAATTGGCCTGGTTGAAGAAGATGCGGCCGAAATGCTCGCGGTCGGGAAACACCTCGTCCTGGTTGGGCAGGTTGGCGCCGCCGGAATCGACCAGGTAGACGCAGGGCAAATTGTTCTGCAACGCCACTTCCTGGGCGCGCAGGTGCTTCTTCACCGTCAGCGGGTAGTAGGTGCCGCCCTTCACCGTCGCGTCGTTGATCACGATGACGCATTCCGTGCCCTCGATCCGCCCGACGCCTGTGATGATGCCGGCCGACGCGATGTCGCCGCCGTAAAGCCCGTGCGCCGCGAACTGCCCGATCTCGAGAAAGGGCGAGCCCGGATCGATCAGCTGCGCCAGCCGCTCGCGCGGCAGCAGCTTGCCGCGGGCGACATGGCGTTCGCGCGCATGTTCGGGCCCGCCGAGCTCGGTTTGCGCCGCCTTGTCGCGCATTTCGGCGACCAGCTTGCGCATCGCCTCGGCATTGGCCCTGAAGGCGTCGGAGGAGGTGGAGACGTTAGAGGAAAGAGCGGGCATGGAAAAACTACATCCTTGCGGAACTTGACTATGATTGATCGCAGGCGTATTCGCCCGCTTCCGTTTTCGAGCCGGTGATGCCCGGAATCGGATTGACAGTAAAACGCATTCCTTCGGAGATCGCGATGAGAAAGATACGCGAGCGCAACCTGCGCAGTCTCCCTTCGGCAGCGGACTGACGCCGCCGCAGGGCGGCAAACCTTTCACAACCTGTTGAAATGAAGGAACGCGGTGCGCCTGCGCC
>JBNLDE010000082.1:0-14652 GCA_050304175.1 Zhengella sp.
GTGGAAACCGTAGGTGTTCATGAAGAAGGGGAACCGGGAGGCGCAACCGATGCCGGAGACGCAAACCGTGTCCTTGCGGTCGAGGCCCAACTCGGTCATCGCCTTGCTGACGCCCTCGACGATGGAGAAATAGCCGCAGCCCGGACACCAGGTGGGCAGGGTTGCCGACCTGTAGTCGAGCTTGCCGCTGGCCTTGATCTCGCTCAGCTTGTCTTCAAGGTAGACCGGTTCGTGAACGTTGTTCATTGCTGCCTCCCAGCGCCTATTCGGCCGCCATCGCTTCGCCGCGGCCCGCAAGCCGCCTGATTTCGTCCAGGATCTCCCCGACATTCATCGGCGTGCCTGTGGTGCGGTTCAGCCGGGTCACCCCGCGGCCTGTCGCGGCGGTGACCAGCGACGCGAACTGGCCTTCATAGTTGAGCTCGGGAACGAGGACCTCGCCGCAATCGGCCAGGAAATCCCCGATCGCCTCGACGGGCAATGGCGACAGCATCACCACCTTCATCGCCGCGCAGCGTATCCCTTCCTTGCGGGCTTTGATCATCGCCTCCAGGATCTCACCGAAGGTCGAGCCCCAGCCGAGGATACCGACATCGACCTCACCCTTGTCACCGAAGCGCTTCGAGACGGTCAGGCCGGGATATTTCAACGCCGGCAGCAGCTTCCGGTGGCGCTTCTCGTTCATCGCCTGGTGGTTGGCGGGCTGGTCGTTCGGCCGGCCCAACTCATTGTGCTCGAGGCCGGTGACGGTATGCATCAGCCCCGGATCGCCGGGTACCGCCCGCGCGCTGATATTGTCGCGGGTCAGCTTGTAACGGCTGTATGGCTCGCCAGGCGAACTGGACGCGGCTTCCTTGGCGCAATTTTTATGAAACGGATTTTCATTTGGTAATTCAACCGCTTCGTAGCGATTCGAAAGGTAAAGATCGAGCAGAACGATGACCGGGGTCTGGAAGCGTTCGGCCAGTTCGAAGGCACGTCCCGCGCAGCGATAGCAGCCCTCGACATTGGTCGGCGCCAACACGATGCGCTGAGCGTCGCCAGCAACGCCGTGGACGGCGAGGTTGAGATCGGACTGCTCGGTCTTGGTCGGCATCCCGGTGCTCGGCCCGCCGCGCTGGGAGATGAATGCGACACAGGGCACCTCGGCCATCGCGCCAAGCCCCATCATTTCCGACATCAGCGCCAGCCCCGGCCCCGAGGTGGCCGTCGCCGCGCGGGCGCCCGCATAGCCCGCGCCGATGGTCGCGGCGATGGCCGAAATCTCGTCCTCGGTCTGCAACAGCCGGCCGCCCTGCTTGGGCATGTCACGGGCGAGCATTTCCATGATCGTCGTCGCGGGGGTGATCGGATAACCGAAATAGGTGTCGATTCCGGCGTCGAGGCAGCCACGGACGATGGCCTGGTTGCCGCTCATCATAACCAGGTCCGAGCGCTTGCCGCCGCCGGCGGGGTTGATCCGGTCGAAATGCAGCCGGAACGTATGGCCCCCGGCTTCAAACCCGGCGTCGAAGGCGGCGAGAACCGTCTCCTCCAGCTTTTTCGACTTGGTGGCGAACTTGCCGCTGATGACCTGGTGGAAATATTTCGCCGGCATGTCGTACAGCCCGGCGAGATAGCCGACAGCGACGATGTTGCGCGACCGGGCGCTGCTGGTGATCCGCTCCGATATCTCGCGGAACGGCACGCCATAGGGCAGATGCGACGAGTGCACGTGGGCGGAGATATGCCGGCCCTCGGCCACGTCGGACATCGGCGTGTCCTCGTAGATCACAGTTCCGAAATGGCCGACCTCATGGACGTGCGGGATCGCGTGGCTGTCGTCGAGCGAGACCAAGCATTCCGATTGCGACTTCAGCGAATAGACCTGTTCGGAGGTGATCCGCGCACGGGCGACGCACTTGCCGAAGCCGCGGATCTCGGGCGGGTAGACGTCAAAGGCGATCACGTTGTAGCCGGCCTTCGCCATCGCCTGCTTGAGAATGTCGCCGGCGGCGATGGTGCCGTCCCCCGCCGAACCGCAAATGGCGATCTGGATGTCGGTGTCCGGTCTTGCGGTCTTTCCCATATCCCTTGCCTCAGCTTCGCGTCTAGGCGTAGTGCCAGAAGGTCGAGTCGATTTCGCCGGCGTCGTTTTCGGACAGAAGCTCATCCTGGAAGGTACTGATCTCTTCCTTCCCGCCGGTCATGTTGAAGGCGGCGATGCGCCCCATCTTCTTCACGTTTTGCCAGCCATAGTAGAACCGGTAGTGGTTTTCTTCGGGCGACCAGATCTGGCAGACGTCGCCGGCGGCCCAGATGCTCTTGTCGGTGGATTGCAGGTGCCGGTCGACAAGGACGCCGCGTTCCAAATCTACCCCTGCCCCCGCCATGAAAACGAGCGACGGCATCAGGCCGCAGAACGAAAGCACCACATCCGCGTCGATCGCCTGGCCATCGGTCAGTTCGACATGGCGCGGCGGTTTCTTCGCTCCGCCCTCCCGGATCGCGGCCACCGTGGCATCGGTGACGACGGCGATCCCCATATTGCGCAGCACGCCCGTAAACTTGGCCAGGTCTCCCGGGTTCAACTCGTGCGGCCAGAACAGGTAGTCCCTGCCGATGATCGTCACCTTGTAGCCGCTGCGCCGAAGCGCGCGCGCAAGATCGATGCCGATCATGTCGCCACCCAGCATCACCAGATGACCGCCCTCGGGCAGCGCGTCGCAGACTTCGCGTGCTTCCTCGTAGGTACCGAACTTCATCATCAGGTCGCGGAACTGGTTCAGGTATTCCGGAATATGGCGGCCGCCGCCGCTGGCGATCAGGAGCTTGGTATAGGACAGCGTTTCGCGGTGGCGCAGCACCAGCCGCTTCTGCGCCGGCTCGACGTTGGTGACCCAGGTGTTGCGGCGCAGTTCGATACGGTGCTCGTCATAGTATTCCGGCGGATGCAGCAGGAAATCGCGCCATCCCCTGTCCGGGCATTCGAAGATCCGCGGCAGCTCGTAGCGGTTGATCGACAGCAGCTTGCTGGCGGTCACCATGGTAATCCGGCTCTTGCGGTCGCGATCGCGCAGATGGAACGCAGCCTCGTTGCCGGCAACGCCGTTTCCGATAATCACGTAATGTTCGGGAGTGGCCATCGTCGTTACACCGGCTCGCGCATGCGGCTATACATCCTGGTAGAACATTTCATTCTTGGTGATTGAAATACATTTGGTCGGACAGGCCATGTAACAGGCGCCGCAGCGGATACACTGGTTGTTGTCGATCCAGATCGCCCCGACCTTGTCCCATCTGGTCGCCTGCTGCAGTTCGCCATAGGTTCCGTCTTCCTTGATATCGACGCCCTCGACCAGCTTGATGCAGTCGCGCGGTGCCACCTCGATGCAGGCCCGGCAGAAGATGCAATTGTCGACGTCGATCGAATAGCGGTGGTAGCAGAGGTAGCAGCGCTTGGCTTCCTCGTAGGCCTCCTCCAGTTCGAAACCCTTCTCCACCTCGTTGGTCAGGCCGTCGAACCGCCCCGACGTCTCCTCGGTCGGCATCCGCTGGCGCGGGATGAAATCGAAGGAGCGTTCGCGCAGCGGCTCTTCCACCGGCTCAATCTTGACCACCAGCTTGCGCCGCTCGTGTCCCATCAGCCAGGTGTCCATGGCGATGGCGATCTTGCGGGCGTGCCCGATGGCCTCGATCACCGTGGTCGGCCCGTGGACGAAATCGCCTGCGGCATAGATGCCCTCCTGCGAGGTCATGCCGTTCTCGCCGAGCATCACGCTGCCCCAGCGGTCGAGCTCAAGCTCGATGTCGAGATAATCGTTGACGGTGCGCTGGCCGATGGCGACCAGCAGGGTGTCGCATTGCTCCTCGAATTCCGAACCTTCGATGGGAATTGCCGCGCGCCGCCCATTCGGGCGCCAGCCGCCAAGCCGGTTCTGAACGAAGCGCACGCCCGTGAATTTTCCATCCTCATCTGTTAGCAAGGCAGCCGGCGTGCGCAGGCCGCGAATGACGATGCCCTCGCGCTTGGCCTCGAAGATCTCGTCCTTGTCGACGGGAATGTATTCTTCGGTCGTGCGCAGGTGGATGGTCACTTCCTCGGCGCCGAGCCGCCGCGCGACACGGGCGCAATCGAGCGCCGTGAAACCGGCGCCGACTACGAAAACCCGTTTTCCGACTTTCTTCGCCTCGCCGCGATGCAGCTCCACCAGGAAGTCGAGACCGTATTCGACGCCGTCGAGGCTGCGCACGACGTCCGGATCGGTATCCTTCAGGCCCTGCAGCGGGAGCGGCGTGGCCTCCATCGAGCCGGTCGCGAGCAGCACGGCGTCATATTTCGCGCGCAGGTCGGACAGCCTGACCTGCCCTTTGCCCACCCCGACCTCCACGCCCGACCGCAACTCGATGCCCAGCCGCATGGCATTTTGAAGCTCCATGTCCAGGACGCCGCGCGGCAGACGGAACTCCGGTATGCCGTAGCTCAGCATTCCGCCCGGGCGTTCCTCGCGTTCGAAGATCGTGACATTGTGCCCGAAGGTCGACAGGTCGTGCGCGGCGGCCACTCCGGCCGGCCCTGCCCCGATGACCGCGATCCGCTTGCCCGTCGGTGTGAACAGGCTCTCGTTGATACGGTGTCCCGACGACTTGAAATCGGCAGCGAGCCGCTTGAGGTGGCAGATCGCCACCGGCTCGCCGTTTCCCGCCCAGCCGTGCCGGCATTTTTCCTCGCATGGCCGCGAACAGATCCGGCCCAGCGTCCCGGGCAGCACATTGGCCATGCGGTTGAGCTCGTACGACCGGCCGAAGCGCTGTTCCGTGATCATGCGGATATAGGCTGGAATGTTTGTCAGTGCCGGACAGGCCGACTGGCACGGGACGTTCTCTTCGACCCAACCGATATCGCGCGGATCGGTCGAATAGCGCACCGGCGTCACGACTCTCTGACCGTAGGACTGTCGTTCCGAAAAGTCCTCGTCTTCGCGCAGGTAGATCTTCCGGCTTTCCTTCGGATTCATGCGTCCGCGCCCCCGCGACATGGGTTTCGGGAATTACGGTTTCGAATTCCCGTTTCCGACATTGGGCCGACATGTCCGCCCAGGCGGAACTGTGCGACTGTAGCGCTGGCAGGCGAATCCGCGCAACAGCTTATTCCGGGATGGATCGGCCCGCACGGGCGACGCCGATGCACGGCGCTCGCCGGAACCGGTCATGACAGGTTCATGCGAATTACCCGGACGTTCGCTTCCGATCAGACGAATTCATCAATGGCCCCGGACAGGGACTCCCAGTCTGTGAATTCGTGGTCGCTGGCCGGGTCGTCAATCGTCCGGCCCTTCAGCACCCGGTGCTCGAGGATCTGTTCCTTGTAGTAGCCATATTCGCCGTGGCGCACCGCCCCGGCGATCAGCAGGCTCTGGTCCGGCTGCCAACCCGTACTCTCGATAAACCCGTCGACGTAGCTCCGGGCGTCCGCCAGCCCGTCGGGGAACGCTGCGGCCAGGCTGACCGAGATGAACAAAGCGGGCTTTCCGCGCATGTTCTCGCGGTTTGCGATCACGAAAATTTCGACGTTTTCCTGGTGACGGTGCTCATGCACCGAACCGGCAACAATGATCTTGTCGAACGATGCGACGTGCAGGTCGCTGCGCGGCTTGGCGGTGTCGTACAGGACTGCGTCATGGCCCATTTCGCCGATCTGTGACGCGACAGCTTGCACGATCTTTCGGGTTTGACCTTCGGTCGTGCCATAGGCGATCAGAATTCTCATCGCATCTCTCTCGGCTTGCCCCCACGTGTTGCTGCCCGCCAAGGTATTGAAATCCGCAAATCGTGTCGAGCGCACGGTGCGTGCGGCATTTCGTGGCGGCCCGTTCGCCGGGCACCAAAATCTGCCCCGCCGCCAGCCGGCCGGACCGGGCGCAGTTCGCCTGCATCAAAGTTGGAATCCTGCCGCCAGCGATGGCGGATGGGGTGGGATTCGAACCCACGGTACGCTCTCGCGCACGCCGGTTTTCAAGACCGGTGCCTTAAACCGCTCGGCCACCCATCCAGCCTGGCCGCTGTATGCGTCATGCGCCTCGCGTTTTCAAGCGCGTTCGCGGTTCGGAGATGCAAAGCGTTGCGGGCAGGCAAACTGATCCCGAATCAGGTGCTTGGCGTATTCAACAATATATATACTTAGATACGCAAGTCTATTTGGTCGACTTGACTGTAAGACAAATACCAATTCTAAAAAACCGTGTTCATTATAAACCCTTTCGTAACAGAATAAACCGAGGTTTGCTTTCGATTCGGGCAGAGGGGGCGATTTTGGCGCTGACCAGCAAAAGCGTGCCGGCGATTACGGCGGCAGCGACTATCCTGATGCTGCCGGCGTTTCTGGCCGGGCATATTGTCGGCCACAACAGCCCGTTTGACGTTTCGTGGTCCGCGGGCTTCGCCGAGCAGGTTTTTAGCGGCGTCCTGTATCCGCGCTGGCTTCCCGACATGAGCCACGGCACCGGGAGCCCGGTCTTCTATTTCTACGGACCGCTGCCGTTCTACCTGGCGACACCGTTCCATCTTGTGGCCGGCCCGCGCATGGCGATCATACTGGGGTCGTGGCTCATGCTTGCGCTCTCCGGACTGGCATTTCACCGGCTTGCCTCCGCGTTCGTGCGGCCGGGCCCGGCGCTCTTCGCCGCCATCCTCTACATGGCCATGCCCTACCATCTCGCCATAGATGTCTGGTACCGCGCCGCCTATGGCGAGCAGGCGGCCTTCATTTTCATACCGCTTTGCCTTGTCTGCGCGCTGTCGCTGGACCGCGGATGGGGCTGGGCATTCGGCCTGGCCGCGAGCCATGCCGGGCTGATCTTTTCCCATCTGCCTTCGGCCCTGTTGTTCTCGCCGTTTCTCGTCGCCGCCTGTCTGTGGCCGGCGCGGGTCGCGCCGTCGATCGTGATTGCGCGCGCAGTAGCGGCCGCGCTGTTGAGCGCCGGCCTCGCCTCTGTCTACATCGTACCGGCCCTGTCGCTCCAGGACATGATCCATTCGGATTACTGGGGAACGTATCGGCCGGGCGAGAATCTCCTGTTTTCGTCTTCCATGGAGTCCGTGCGCAAACACCTGTCGTCGATCGTCATGCTAGTGGCACCTGTGGCGGCGCTGGCGACGTGGGCGTCGATGAAGACCGGCCGCTGGCGCGCGGCAGCGCCATGGATGATCGCCGCCCTGGCCGCGCTGTTCCTTGTCACGCCGGTATCGGCCTGGTTGTGGAACCTGTTCCCGATGATGGACAAGATCCAGTTCCCCTGGCGGGTCCTCACGGTCCTGGATGTCGCTATCTGTATGATAATCGCCATCGCCACGGAGACGCGTCTTCGGATCTGGATTGCGCCGGTGGCGACCGTGGCGGTGCTGATCGCCACGCTGCCGATCGTGCTTGGCAAGGCGCTGTACCAGGCACCGGACGCAAAGAAGGAAGACTGGCTCATCGAGGCGCGGGCCGGCACGCCCGAATACCTGCCCGCGTGTCACCCGCGATGGAATCCGGACAGTATATTCCGCGGCAGCTCGATCCCGGTGATCAACGAGGACCTCCGCCAGGCCGGCGCCGACGTATCCGGGCTGCCGCCGGTGTACTATTTCCCGTTCTTGCGCGTGATCGTGGACGGCGAACCGATAAAGGTGACCTGTGACCGGCAGACCGGGTTCATCGCCACGGATGAACCGCTGGACGCGCGGGACATCCAGATCCGGCCCGTCATGACCACGCCCGAACGCATCGGTCTTTTCATGACGATCGTCTCCGCCCTGTTGCTGCTCGCGGGCCTGGTCCTGGTATCTCGCGGCCAACGGCGTTCATGGGGTAAGCCGGTCGCCGGCTGCGCGGAAATGGATGATGGGCAAACCCGTTACGCGGGCGATATGGCCGAGTGATAAGCACTGCGCAGCACAGCATCGGCCGTCAGAGGTGCACCTCTTCGAACTCGCCGCAGGACAAGTCGAGCACCGACAGGCCGTCAGACAGATAATCCGACAGCAGCGGGCTCCCGCACAGATATTCGGCGGTTCGTTCATTATGGGCCGCAGTGGCCTCCTCACGAATATCGGCCCAGTCGGCAGCAGAATTGTCTTCCCGGCCCAGCCACATCAGCGCGACCAGGTCGATCTGCTCGTCGACCGAGAGATTGGCGATCAGCCGCGTCAATTCCTCTAGCACCGGGTCTTCGGGCCGATCTTCGAGAACATCGGCATATCTATCGTCGGTCGGGTTCGATCCCGAATCCGGATCGGAATCGGCGACCTTGGCATCGAATTCGCGGGCCTTGAAAATGATGTAGCAGACCGTTTTCAGCGGGATCGACAATTCGACATCACTGTCCGGCGTCTGGCTCGATTTCCTGGTCATTTTGGCCTCCTCACCCGGTAAATTGCATCCTCGCCCGGCCGTGCGGCTACCGGCCCGACCGAAATACCGTTCCGATTGAGTGCCACGCCGGCCATCGCGCGGCATTGACGCCGGTCAAACTAGCGCCTGCCATCGGCGGCCTGGCGGGCGGCGGCCTCGTAGAGGGCCAGAACATCGGCGCGGCGGCAAAGTTGCGAGCCGGGGGTCATGGCGGCCGCGGCCCCCGCGGCGACGCCGAAGCGGAACGCGTCCCCGATCTCGTGACCTTCGGCGAGCGACCAGACCATTGCGCCGACGAAACTGTCGCCGGCGCCGACCGCCGACAGGGTGTCGACATGACGGGCGGGTACGCGCGATACGCCGTCGGCACTGGCCAGCAGCGCCCCCTCGCGGCCGAACGTCACCACGACATGTTTTGCCGCGCCGCCGCGGACAATCTCGATCGCGGCGAGCGTTGCGCCATCCTCGTCCAGTTTCTTTCCGGAGATGCTCTCCAGTTCACCGACATTGGGCTTGAGAAGAAATATTCCGCCCGCCTTCACCGCCGTCTTCAGGGCCGCGCCGGACGTATCGAGGACGAACCGGGCGCCGGACTTCTGGGCGATCCCGGCGATGCGGGCAAAGGTGTCGGGCGCCGCGCCCCGCGGCAGGCTTCCGCTCGCCACGATATAGTCGGCGCCGTATTGCGCGACGAATTCGATGACCGGCTCCAGCTCCGCCTCGGTCACCATCGGCCCCTCGGGCACGAAGCGGTATTCATGCCCGGAATGGGTTTCGCGCACGGCCATCGAAATGCGGCTTTCGCCGGAGATCGGGAACCGGTGCCCGGTCAGCCCGGCGCCGGTCAGCAGGTTCTCGAACATCGTGCCGACCGAACCGCCCGACAGGTAAAGCAGTTCCGAGTGCCCGCCGAGTTCGGCAATCACACGGGAGACATTCGTGCCGCCGCCGCCGGGATATTGCTGCAGATTGTGCGTCCGCACCTTGCGGGTGTGCTGAACCACCGGCGCCTCGCAGGCCATGTCGACCGATGGATTGAGCACGATGGAAAGTATGCGCGGCACGATCGGGTTCCTTTCGGCGACAGGAGGCGCGAGGCCGGTCACGGTAGTATCACTTGGCTTCGGCGGCCGCGACCTGCTGCTTGACCCGCAAATAGCTGTCGGGCGTCACCGAAATCGAGTCGATACCGCATTCGACCAGAAACCGTGCGAACTCGGGATGATCGCTCGGCGCCTGGCCGCACAAACCGACCTTCGCGCCGGCCTCGTGCGCCTTGGCTATCACGCTGCCGATCATCCATTTCACGGCTTCGTCCTGCTCGTCAAACAGTTCCGACAGCATCTCGGAATCGCGGTCGACCCCAAGCGTCAGCTGCGTCAGGTCATTGGAGCCGATCGAAAAGCCGTCGAACCGCTGGGCGAATTCGGAGGCCAGGATCACGTTGGAAGGAATCTCGCACATGACGTAGACCTCTAGGCCGTTCTCGCCGCGCCGCAGGCCATTCTCGGCCATGACGTCCAGAACACGGTCCGCCTCGTCGACCGACCGGCAGAACGGGATCATGACGACGACGTTGGTGAAGCCCATCTCGTCGCGCAGGCGCGAGATCGCACGGCATTCCAGCGCGAAACCGTCTCGATAGGCCGGCGAGTAGTAGCGCGCTGCGCCGCGAAACCCGATCATCGGGTTGGCTTCTTTGGGTTCGAATCCGCTGCCGCCGAGAAGGTCGGCATATTCGTTGGTCTTGAAATCGCTCATGCGCACGACGATCGGCGCCGGATAGAAGGTGGCCGCTATCCGGCCGAGGCCGCGGGCCAAATGGTCGATGAAATAATCCGTCTTGTCTTCGTAACCGCGGGTCAGGTCCTCGATCTGCTTGCGGACCTTGGGATCCTCCACCCTGTCGAAATGGGCCAGCGCCATCGGGTGGACGCGGATATGGTTCGAAATGACGAACTCCATGCGTGCGAGGCCGACCCCGTCGGCCGGCAAGCGCCACCAGCGGAATGCGGCCGCCGGGTTGGCCATGTTGAGCATGACTTTCGTGCGGGTGGCGGGAATGTCGTCGAGCGACACGTCCGTCGCGGAAATCTTGGCGGTTCCTTCATAGACGAATCCCTCGTCGCCCTCCGCGCAGGAGAGCGTCACCGCCTGCCCGGTGTGCAGCACGCTGGTCGCGTCGCCGGTTCCGACGATCGCGGCAAGTCCGAGCTCGCGGCTGACAATGGCCGCATGCGATGTACGCCCGCCATGGTCGGTGATGATTCCGGCGGCCCGCTTCATGATCGGCACCCAGTCGGGATCGGTGATTGAGGTGACGAGGATGCTGCCGTCGACAAAGTCGGCGATGTCGGCCGCGCTTTCGATTAGGCACACCTCGCCGGCAATCACCGAGTCGCCGATCGCCAGGCCCTTGGTAAGAACCTTGCCCTTGGCGGAGAGATCGTACGTCTTGAAGGACGCGCTGTCGCGGCGCGACTGGACGGTCTCGGGCCTGGCTTGCACGATGAACAGGTCGCCGGTTTCACCGTCGAGCGCCCACTCCATGTCCATCGGGCAGCCGTAATGCGCCTCGATTTCACTTGCCCAGCGCGCCAGGGTGAGGACGGCCTTGTCGTCGAGGACCGATGCCGCGCGCTCCAGCTTCGAGGTCGGCACGTTGCGGGTGGCCTGTTCGCCTGACGCGTAGATCATCTTGATTGATTTGGCGCCGATCCGCCTTTCGACAATCGGCGACAGGGAGGAATCGGCCAGCAGCGGCTTGTAAACGACGTATTCGTCGGGATCGACGGCACCCTGGACCACGTTTTCGCCGAGGCCCCAGGCCGCGTTGATCACGACCACCTTGTCGAACCCGGTCTCGGTGTCGATCGAGAACATCACGCCCGAGCCGCCCTTGTCGGAACGGACCATGGACTGGACACCGATCGAAAGCGCCACCTTGAGATGGTCGAACCCCTTGATCTGGCGGTAGCTGATCGCCCGGTCCGTAAACAGCGACGCATAGCAGCGCTTGCAGGCATCGAGCAGGGCGTCCTTGCCGTGAACGTTGAGGAAGGTTTCCTGCTGGCCGGCGAAACTGGCGTCGGGAAGGTCTTCGGCGGTCGCGCTCGAACGTACTGCCACGTCCGTCTCGGGCCTGCCCGCGCGGTCCGACAGTTGCGCGTAATGGTCGACAATTGTAGCCGCAAGGTCGTCCGGCCACTCGCCGGCCTTGATGGCCTCGCGTATCGTTTCGCCCGATTTGGCAAGACTCGCCCTGCCCGACTGGTACAGCTCGATCTCGGCCGCGATCCGGCTTTTCAGACCGTTTGCTTCGAGAAACCGCCAATACGCGTCCGCCGTAGTTGCAAAACCTGGCGGCACGGCGATGCCGCGCTGTGCGAGGGTGTTGACCATCTCGCCCAGCGACGCGTTCTTGCCCCCGACCCGGGCGACATCGCCCCGGCCTGTCTGCTCGAACCAGAGGATTGTTTCCGGAGTTTGGGTGGCCATTTCGTCAGTCCTTTTAACCGGTGTGGGTGTTTATGTACGGTCTGGCGAGCCCGGCCCCACGGGCTCCATCAATTGTCCGACCGGCTTTCCGTCGTGGAGCCGGCGGATCGTTTCAGCGATCAGTGGCGCAACCGGGATCACCCGCACTTTCTGTTCGCGGATGTCGGCCGGGACGTCGAAGCGGTCGACGCTGTCGGTGACCAGGAATTCGTCGATCGCCGCGTCGGCCAGGACATCCGCGCTGCCTTCGGAGAACAGGCCGTGGGTGGCGCAGACCCGGACGCTCGCTGCGCCGCGTTCGCGGCAGGCCTGCGCGGCGCGCAGCACGGTTCCGCCGCTCGAGATCATGTCGTCGACGATGACGGCATGGCGGTCCGCGACATCACCGGCAAACAGGGAACCGCTCACCACGCCGGAACTGCGCCGCTTCTCCATGAAGGCGAAACCTGCCGGCTTGCCCGACATCGCCTCGATCATCTCCTGCAGCAATTGCGCCCGCTTGACACCACCGCCGTCGGGAGAAACGACGCACAACCGGTCAGCCGGTACGCCGCCCTGCTCCGCCGTCCGCAGGATCTCGGCAGCCATGAGCTTGCGCGCCGTGAGATGAACCGTCCGGCAGCGGAACGCGTTCTGGAAGGCCGCGATGTTATGCACGTCGAGCGTCACCACGCCATCCGCGCCACTGGCTTCGAAAAGCGCCGCGACATAGCGGGTCGTGACCGGGTCGCGCGGCTTCGTCTGGCGGTCCTTGCGCGAGTAGGCGAGATAGGGGACCACGGCGGTGACCCGCCCTGCCCCGTTTTCCCGACAAGCCGCGAGGAAGAACAGCAGACGGCAGAGCTTGTCGTTTGCCGAAGCATCCGGCCCGCCGTTCAGGCTGTGCAGAACATAAACGTCATGCCCGCGCACGCTTTGCAATGGACGGGACTTGTGCTCGCCGCCCTCGAACTCCCGTTCTTCGTGGCGGGCGAGTTCGATCGATGCCGATGCGGCGACCGCATTGCCGAGTAGGTCCGATCCGTTGAGCGCAAACAACAACATGTTGGCAACTAATATGAACTTTCCAACGCGAACATTGACAGAGATCATCGTAACACGAACCGCATCCGGTACACCGGCGTTCGAATCGCGATGGTTGACGGCCATCAATGCCGCGCCGGCTTTCGGGTAGGACAATGTTAAAGAATTCGAATTTCTGGGTGGAATCGGAGGGGGACCGCAGGATTCCCGGCCATCAGCCGGACACTGCGGGGCATATCCCGGCGGGGAACCGTCCCGAACGACCACACGGACCGGAAGGAACCAGAACAGGCGGCAATGGAAACAGACAGATGCCGTTGGCACACAAAATACGATTCCTGAGCAAGAGGGAATCATATCCGCGACCGACTTCACAGGTCACCGTTCGGGAAACACACACCTCCTATGTCTTCCTGACCGACGATCGTGCCTACAAGCTGAAAAAACCGGTACGCTTCGCCTATCTTGACTTCACACACCTCGAATCGCGGAAGAAATCCTGCCACGAGGAAGTTCGCCTCAATCGCGAACTCGCCGGAAAGGTCTATCTGCGCGCTGTCCATCTCGTGGTGGGCAAGGACGGCGCGATGGCGATCGGCGGCAAGGGTCGGATTGTCGACTGGCTGGTCGAGATGCAGCGCCTCCCGGAAGACCTGCTGCTCGACAGGCTCATTGCTGCCGGCCGGTTTGACGAGCACCGACTCGACGGCATCGTCGCAACCCTCGACAAGTTCTACCGGCACCAGCGCCAGAAGAAACTGCTCGGGCATCCCTATCTTGAGCACCTGAAGCGCGAGAGTATCATCAATGCGTCGCATCTCCACGCCATGCGCGACCATCTGGGCCGCGCCTACAGCAAGAAGCTGGTCGACACAGGAATCAGGCTGGTCGAGGAAACCAGCTACGAAATACAGCTTCGCATCGCGACCCACCTCGTGGTCCAGGGTCATGGCGACCTGCGGCCGGAACATATTTGCCTGCGTCCCGATCCGGTGATTTTCGACCGGCTCGAATTCGATCCGGACATGCTGTTCATCGACATCTACGACGAGGTCAACTTTTTGGGCCTGGAATGCACGGTGCTTGGAGCGGACTGGGCAAGGACTGCCCTGCTCAATGCAATGGAAAGCCGCTTCGGCAACGCGCCGACACCCAAATTGCTGGCGGCTTACGGCGTGTTCAGGTGCCTACTGCGTGCCCGTCTTTGCATAGATCACCTGTGCGACCGGGATCCCCGCGATCCCGAAAAGTGGCCCAGGCTGGCTAAATCCTATCTGCGCATGGCCGCTCAGATCGCGAGACATTCCGAAACGCCTGTGGAGAAGGTCGGTGGGTAGCCAAAACGTGCCGTTTTGGGCGCCAGGAGGACACCGAATTTCAGCGAATTCCGCCGCTTGGCATCGACAATTTTCACGGCTATGGTCGCATCAAGGTGCAACTTACGACACTGAATTACAGGGCGTTATAAAAGGAGCGTTAGATGACCTCAGTATTCAAAAAGAGCCTTTTTGCCACGGTACTCGGTACCGGGATGATTGTGAGCGCCTTCGCCGCAGCGGCCGATTTCAAGGCCTGCCAGATCACCGACACCGGCGGCGTGGATGACAAGGGCTTCAACCAGACGGCCTGGAAAGGAATGCAGGACGCGGAGAAGGAACTCGGCGTGGAGAGCAAGTTGCTCGAATCCAAGGCCGAAACCGATTATGTGCCGAACATCAACTCCTTCATCTCCGAGAATTGCAACATCATCGTCACCG